>NZ_CALNWV010000030.1:0-30377 GCF_940793045.1 Neisseria sp. Marseille-Q2251 | reverse complement strand
CGTCTTGGGTCAGTTGTGTGTAGCTCATGGCAATCTTTCTTGCAGGAAAGGCCGTATGCTACCTCATACTGGCCTTTTTCTGTTATGGAAAGTTGCACTTCAAATGCGAATCCGCCGTCGTCTGAAAGTGTTGTTTGACTTCGGTGAAGTGACACTTTCAGACGACCTTTTATTTGGTGGGATGATTTTAAAAACGGCGTTATCCGTTGATGTCTTCCAGCGTCCTGCCTTTCGTTTCTTCGCCCAATATCAACACGACGGCGACAATCAGCAGCATAACCAGCGCGAACATCATGAAAATATTGCTGAACCCGCTGCTGCCGCCAATCATCGCGGCAACCGCCATAGGCGCAAGAATGCCGCCCACCCGTCCGATTGCGCCCGCCCAACCGGAGGCGAAGGCACGGAAGCGGAGGGGGTAAAGTTCGGGCGTGTAGGTGTATAAAACGCCCCATGCGCCGAGGTTGAAGAACGACATCAGGCTGCCCCATGCCATGACTTCGGAGGCGCTGCTGCTTTGTCCGAAAAACCACGCGCAGACGGCACAGGCGGCGAGAAAGCTCGCTAAAGTCGCTTTGCGCCCGATTTTTTCCACCAATGCCGCCGCCGCGATGTAGCCGGGCAGTTGCGCGACTATCATCACCAGCACATATTCAAAGGTTTTGACCACCGTGTTGCCTTGTTCGACCAAGAGTTTCGGCAGCCAAGTAAAAATGCCGTAATAAGAAAAGACGATGCCGAACCAAACCAGCCAAAGCATCAGCGTGCGCCGTGCGAAAGGCTGTTGCCATAGTTGTATGAAACGGATGCGCTGTTTTTCCTGTTGCGGCGGTGCTATGGCTGTCGCGGCAGGCGTTATGCCCGCTTCCTTTTCCAAGAGGCTGACCAGCCGGTGCGCTTCGTCCGTTTTGCCTTGCGAGAGCAGGTAGGGTACGGATTCGGGTATGAATTTCAACACCATCGGCACATACAAAATCGGCAGCGCACCGATTAAAAACGCGCTGTGCCAGCCGGTTTGCGGAATAAAGAAATACGACACCAAAGCGGCAGAAAGCCAGCCCAAGCCCCAGAAACTTTCCAGCAATACGATAAAGCGTCCGCGTACTTTCGGCGGCGCATACTCGCTGATCAAGGACACCGCGACGGGAAGCTGTCCGCCCAGTCCGACGCCGACGAAGAAGCGGAAAAATAAAAGCGCGGACAGGTTGGGTGCAAACGCGCATAAACCTGTTGCCACGCTGTACACCGCCATCGTCCCGGCAAAAACGGTTTTCCTGCCGAAGCGGTCGGCAAACCAGCCGCTGATAACCGCGCCCAGTGCCATGCCGACAAAAGAGATGCTGACAATCCAGCCCAATTGCGCCGGCGCAAGCGACCAGTCTTTGCCCAGCTCGGGCAGGATAAACGACACCAGCCCCGTATCCATCGCGTCAAACAGCCAGCCGATGCCGACCAGCACCAAAAGCCTGTAATGAAACTTGCTCGGCGGTAAGTTTTGCAGGCGGGTAAGAATATCCATCGCACTTTCCTTTGCTTTGTTTGTTGGCTCCGCGGTTTAAAGTAGAGCCACTCCTATTTAAGGCTTGCTGCTTGTGTTCATCAGTCAGAATGAGGCAAACCTGATAACAAAAAGGTCGTCTGAAAACCCGAAATCCGTTTTCAGACGACCTGTCTTTATTTTTTCCAATAAGCCGGTGTCAGCAGAATCAACACGGTAAAAATCTCTAAGCGTCCCAGCAGCATGACGGCCGAACACAGCCATTTTTGCACATCGCTCAATACCGCATAGCTGCCCGCCGGTCCGACTTCGCCCAAGCCCGGTCCCGCATTGGTGATACACGCAATGACGGCGGTGAAGGCTGAGATAAATTCCATCCCGCTTGCCATCAGCAAAAAGCTGAACACAATCGTCGTCATGAAATAAATCGAAATAAACGCCATGACCGTCAACGCCATACGGTCGGGAATCATGCGTCCGTTTACCTTGACCGTGCGTACCGCTCTCGGGTGCAGCAGAATCATCATCTCGCGCAGGCTGAATTTGAACAAGACCAACGCCCGCACGTTTTTAATGCCGCCGCCCATAGAGCCGGAGCTTGCCAACAGGTTGGACAGGAAAAACATCCACAGCGACACAATCAGCGGCCATTGCGCGAAATCCGTGTTGGAAAAACCGCTTGCCAGCCCGATGGAGACAAAGTTAAAGCTGACAAAACGCAGCGAATCTCCAAAGGTTGCATAAAAATCCTTCTGCCACAGATACACCGCCGACATCAAAATACTCACCGCCAGCAGCGACAGCAGTACGCGGCATTCCTCGTCCCGCCAATAAGATTTGAGCGAGCGTCGTGTCAGCGCCGTGAAATGCGTAGCAAAATTCACACCGCCCCAGAGCGTGAAAAACATAATCGCCCATTCGACGGTCAGCGAATCAAAATAAGCGATGCTGGCATCGTGTGTCGAAAAACCGCCCAGCGACACCGCCGACATCGCGTGGCAAAGCGCGTCAAACCAGCTCATCCCCGCAAAATGCAGCGTCAGAAAAGCCGCCGTCGTCGTCATCGTATAGAAGAACCAAAGCTTTTTTGCCACCTGCGAAATGCGCGGTGCCATCTTGCTTTCTTTGTCCATCCCCGGAATTTCAGCCTTGAAGAGCTGCGTTCCGCCCACGCCCAACATCGGCAGAATTGCCACCGCCAGCACGATAATACCCATACCGCCCAGCCAGTTGAGCATATGCCGCCAAAAATTTATCGACGGAGCCAGCGTGTCCAAGCTCGTCATGACCGTTGCGCCCGTCGTCGTCAGCCCCGACATCGCCTCAAAAAACGCATCGGTAAAACTGATGCCCGGGATGTGAATATAAATCGGCATCGCCGCTACCAGCGCAAACGCCAGCCACAACATCAAAACCAACGTAAATCCGTCGCGCGGGCGCAGCTCGCGGCGGAAATGGAAGGTCATCAGCCAAACCGCGCAAGAAGTCAGCGTCGTTGCCAAAGCCGTGTAGGCAAACGCCGGAAACGCGTTGTCCAGAAAAAAATACGACATCAGCGTCGGTACTGCGAGCAACATTGAAAACAGCAGCCCCAGTCTGGACAAAACGTGGACAATAGGAAGGAACTTATACATATCAATCTTAAAATAGGGGTCGTCTGAACGGCGTAATATAGTAGATTAACTTTAAACCAGTACGGCGTTGCCTCGCCTTGGCTCAAAGAGAACGATTCTCTAAGGTGCTGAAGCACCAAGTGAATCGGTTCCGTACTATCTGTACTGTCTGCGGCTTCGTCGCCTTGTCCTGATTTAAATTTAATCCACTATAGGTTTGAAGCTGCCGTCCATATCCGCCTGCGAAATCCACATTTAAGCCGTCAAAAGCGGCCGGGAAATTTTCAGACGACCTGTTTTACAGACCATCCTTAGCAGGCAGACACAAACTCGGTCCGTAATTTTATCAAATTAGGCAAATGGCGTTATTGATATTTTACCGTCGGAAAAGGCAAGGGGTCGTCTGAAAACAGCGGCTTCAATCGACATAAACGGACGAAGTAGGGATAAAATGCCGATTGCTTTTTGCGCCGTTGGGCTTTTCAGACGACCTTTTTCATATAGTGGATTAAATTTAAATCAGGACAAGGCGACGAAGCCGCAGACAGTACAAATAGTACGGAACCGATTCACTTGGTGCTTCAGCACCTTAGAGAATCGTTCTCTTTGAGCTAAGGCGAGGCAACGCCGTACTGGTTTAAATTTAATCCACTATACTATCCCGCCAGCCACAGCGATACCGTATAAATCGCCAATCCGACCAGTCCGCCGACAAGCGTGCCGTTGATGCGGATATATTGCAAATCCTTGCCCACGCTCAATTCCAGTTTTTCCACCATCAGGCGGCTGTCCCAGCCTTTGACTTTGTCCGAGACGAACAAAGCGGCCTTATCTTTATAACGCATCACAAAATCCCGAACCAAAAGCGAAATCCGCACATCCGCCCGACGCATAAATTGCGGGTATGCCTGAGCTTGCGAACGCATATGGTTCAGCAGCTTTTCCAGTTGCGCTTGGCACAAAGAGTCTTGTTTTTCCACATCTTCCCGCGCCCAGTCCAGAATGCCGCGCCATAAGGTCATGATTTGACGTTGCAGGGCGGGCGATTGCGCGAGCTGTTTTTTGAATTTGTCCAGACGGCGGTGCCACAGGTGCGATGCGGTCAGGCGTTCGGTCAGTTCGTCGTATTGCACCAAGAATTGTCGGCGCAGCGCGTTATCCTGCTTGTCCGCTGTTGCCAAATAGCCGTCTATCCATGCCAACGCTTTTTCTGCTGCCCAGTCATCGACTTTCTCCACCAAGGTCGATTTCACCGCCGCTTTAAGCCTGTCCCAAGTTCCAGGATTGCTGCCTTCGATTTTCGCCGCCCATTCGCGCAGGTTCTGCTCCAGCATTTCACGGGTTTCCGGCGTTTTCAGCCAACGCCGGATCTGACGGAGCAGGCTTTCAAACGCTTTTTCGTGCATCCCTTGCACTTTCAGCAGCCGCAAACCGTCGGCAAGCGCGTTGCCGATTTGTCCGCCGCTGTAACGTTCTTCCAGCAGCATCGCCGTAAAACGCGCCGTTTGTTCCGGTTTGGCGATGGCAAGCAGGGTCGGAATCTGCTTGGAAAGCCAGGGCAGCCAATGCGATTTTACGTCTTCGCCGTCCAGCCATTTCAATAATTTATCGCTGGGCTGCGCTTGGTAAATACGCATGGCGATGGGTTTGCCCTGCAAAAAATTGTGTTCGATAAACCGCCCCAATTCATCGCCGATGCGTGCCTGATTACGCGGCAAAATCGCTGTATGGGGAATCGGTAGGCCGAGGGGTCGTCTGAAAAGCGCGGTTACGGCAAACCAGTCCGCCAGCGCACCCACCATCGCCGCTTCGGCAAACGCTTTGACAAATCCCAACCAAGGATATTGGCGCACATAAACGGCGGAGGCTGCAAACAGCCCACACGCCGCAAGCAGCAAGCCCGTCGCCCAACGCCTGCTTTTTGCCAACTTTTTGCGCGCCTCATTTAAGCGGACTTGTTCCGAAAGGGTGTGCATTCCTTGTCCTTTTTTTGAAAATCGGGATTTTTGAGTGGGTGTGTTTGATCAATCGGATTATACGCCGTATTGCCTAATTTTTAATCATTGAATATTTTGGTTGAGAATAGAATAAGTTAGCTGACTTTTCCACAGACTGCACACACAAAGGCAAACACGGAATGTGACTAAACCGACAAACTGACTATTTTTTAAGCATTGTATTTTTTTGTTTGATTATCAAAAGGTAATAGAACTTATTCACAGGCTGTTCACACCGTTCGGCAAAAAAATTGTGTATAGCGGGGAAAATGGCCAATTCAGGGGTAGGGCGTGTGGACGGATGATGTGGATGGTTTGCAGTATTCCTTGTCGGACCGTATTCAGACGACCTTTACTTTGCCGTGTCGCGTTACTACAATCACTATTTTAATCCAATAAAACCAGCCCTAAGGAGCGCATCATGAACGCCTCGCAATTAATCAGCAGCCTGACCCAAACCGTCGGCGAAAAATACATCATCACCGACCCCGCGAAAACCGAACAATACCGCCAAGGCTACCGTTTCGGCGAGGGCAGGGCGTTGGCGGTGGTGCGCCCCGGAACCATTCTGGAAATGTGGAAAATTTTGCAGGCCTGCGTTGAAGCGGACGTGATTGTGATTACGCAGGCGGCGAATACCGGTTTGACGGGCGGCTCGACCCCCGACGGCAACGATTACGACCGCGACATCGTGATTGTGAACACCATGCGGATGAACATCATCCAAACCATCAACAACAACGAACAAGTCGTCTGCCTGCCCGGTTCAACCCTGAATCAACTCGAATTGCTGCTGAAACCTTTGGGGCGCGAACCGCATTCGGTCATCGGTTCATCCTGCATCGGCGCGTCCGTCTTGGGCGGCGTGTGCAACAACTCCGGCGGCGCATTGGTGCAGCGCGGCCCGGCCTACACGGAAATGGCGCTGTTTGCCCAAATCAACGAAGAGGGCAAACTGGAACTGGTCAACCATTTGGGCATAGATTTGGGCGACACGCCCGAAGAAATCCTGACTAATCTTCAAGGCCATCACTATCAAAGAAAAGACATCACGCAAGATGCAGGCAAAGGACACGACCACGCCTATTGCGACCATGTGCGCCAAGTGGACGAGCCGACCGCCGCGCGTTTTAACGCCGACCCAGCGCGCCATTACGAGGCGTCCGGCTGCGCGGGCAAACTGATGGTTTTTGCCGTCCGTTTGGACACCTTCCCGCAAGAGAAACAAACCGCCGTGTTCTACATCGGCACCAACGATATTAATGAACTGACCGACATCCGCCGCGCCGCCTTGGGCGAATTTGAAAGCCTGCCTGTTTCCGGCGAATACATCCACCGTCATGCTTTCGATATTGCCGATGTGTACGGCAAAGACACGTTCTACGTCATCAAAAAATTCGGCACGCACCAACTGCCGAAATTATTTGATTTCAAAGCCAAAGTTGACCGATTCGGCAAAAAAGTCAGCTTTCTGCCCAAACATTTTTCCGACAAGGTCATGCAGTTCGTCAGCAAATATCTGCCCGACCACCTGCCCAAATCCATGCGCGATTACCGCGACAAATACGAACACCATTTAATTCTGAAAATGGGCGGAAAAGGCGTCGATGAAGCGCGCGCGTTCCTGAAAGAGTATTTTTCACACCACGGCGGCGCGTTTTTCGAATGCAACGCCGAAGAAACCCAAGCCGCCATGCTGCACCGTTTTGCCGTTGCCTCAGCCGCCATCCGCTACCGCGCCGTGCATGATGATGAAGTGGAAGATTTGGTCGCGCTGGACATCGCCCTGCGCCGCGACGACCGCGACTGGTTTGAAAAACTGCCGTCGGAAATCGACAATAAAATTATCCACAAGCTCTACTACGGACATTTCATGTGCCATGTTTTCCATCAGGATTACATCATCAAAAAAGGCAACGACTGCATGGCATTGGAGCATGAAATGCTTCACCTCTTAGACCAACGCGGCGCGCAATATCCCGCCGAGCACAACGTCGGTCATTTATACGAAGCGAAACCCGCGCTCAAGCAGTTCTACCGCAAACTCGACCCGACCAACAGTTTCAATCCGGGCATAGGCAAAACCAGTAAGAAGAAAAACTGGGCTGAGTGATAAGGCAGGGATGGTATAAGTGAATGAAAGGTCGTCTGAAAACCAAATTGAGTCTTCAGACGACCGTTAATCTTATAATGATTCAACTTTTTAATATATTTTGATAGAATCATGACGTTAACTTTTTAAGGCATAAAAGAAAGGTGTTTTATGAAACTTTACAAGATTTTTAAAGATCCTATGAATCAGTATGAGGCAGTCAAACAAGGCTGGTCTTGGCCTGCATTTTTCTTTGGGGCTATTTGGGCTTGTGTGAAAAAAATGTGGGGTTTGGGGATTGGAATATTTGTCACCTTTGTTGTGTTAAATGTATTAGCTGGTCAGAATGAGATGTTGGGTGGCATAGTCGGCCTTCTTAGTTTAGGCGTTTATATAGTATTCGGAATGCAAGGTAATGCTTTGCGTGAAAAAAATCTGGTTAAACGCGGTTATGTAGAAGTACCTCAACTTATTAACGCTGCTAACCCTGAAGCTGCAATTGCCCAATATATTGCTGAATATGGTCATAAATAAAGCTTTTTGAGATTAAGGTCGTCTGAAAACTGTATTCGGTTTTCAGACGACCTTTTTTAGATTGAGTATCCAATATACAAAATGCAGCAACTAAAAAACAAAAGCACCGACAAATCGGTGCTTTTTTTAAATTTGGCGCGGCGGACGGGGCTCGAACCCGCGACCCCCGGCGTGACAGGCCGGTACTCTAACCAACTGAGCTACCACCGCGCATCATTGTTTTGCAACAATGAAAGGAAACCTGGTGGGTGATGACGGAGTCGAACCGCCGACATTCTGCTTGTAAGGCAGACGCTCTACCAACTGAGCTAATCACCCGAGAACTCGGGATTAAACCAAAAAACCTCTATCAGGGCAAGCCGTTTGTTTCAAGATAAATATATTTATTTGAATATAAATAATAAATAAGTTTAGTATTATCTCAATCAAAAATCATATGCCCCAATTTATCGGCTTTGGTGTGCAGATATCGTTCGTTTTCCGCATTCTCGCCGACATGGAGCGGAATACGTTCGACAACATTGATGCCTGCATCTTTCAAGGTTTGAATTTTTTCAGGATTGTTGGTCAACAGCTTGACAGCACGGATATTCAGATGGTCGTAGATTTGCTTGGCAAGCGTAAAGTCGCGTGCGTCAACGGGCAGTCCAAGCGCGAGGTTGGCTTCGACCGTATCCATCCCCTCGTCTTGAAGCTTGTAGGCACGGATTTTGTTGATTAAACCGATGCCGCGCCCTTCTTGACGCAAATAAACGATCACACCGCGCCCTTCTTGTTGAACCGCCTTCATCGCCGCTTCAAGCTGCGGGCCGCAGTCGCATTTTTTGGAAAACAGGGCATCCCCGGTCAAACATTCGGAATGGATGCGGGTCAGAACGGGGAGGTCGTCTGAAAAATCGCCCATCGTCAAAGCGATGTGTTCTTGTCCGTTCGGTTCTTCAAAACCGTGCATAGTGAAGTCGCCCCATTCGGTCGGCAGGCGGCAGGAAGCGACGAATTTCAAGGTATTATTCATGTTCTTTTTCCTTGTCTTCGATGCCTGTCAATGCTTTCAGCGGATCGGCAAGTGCCAAAGCCAGTGCCGACCAATCCGTTTGGGCCGCGTCATCGGCTTGATCTTTATCGGCAAATTCAACGTGAACCACGCCCAAAACCGTTCCGTTTTGTGTTGCCACAGGGATGGACAACTGGCTTCCGCTGCCCTCGTTCCGGCTGCCTTGGATTTCGTCCAGCGAAAGCCAATAAGCTATATCGTTGGCAATATTCATCCAACCGCTTTGCGCCGTATGGCAGGCAAGGTAAACCGTACCGTTTTCTTCATGAACCGCCAGCAGGTTCTCCAAAGACTCGCCTTGTGCCGCGATACGAACCAGCCTTGCGTGCGGTTCGCCAGGAAGGTGAATATAAACCGCCACGCTTTTGACGGCTGTTGCACGGCTGAATACCGAATCCAAAGCCATGAAAACCTGTTTGAGCAAAACTTCGTTTTCAGGCGTTTCTTCAATATGGTCTGCCAGCTTCCAGCCGTCTTCCTCACGCCACAAAACCGAGCGGTCAATCGAAGCATTGCCCATATCCATCACCGTCTTTGCGGTCAGATAAGCAATACGGAGGTCGTCTGAAGACAGCTTCAAACCCTGTGTCTGTAAAAAATCCTGAATCAGTAAAACAGGCATGATGTTCCTCTTTGATATTAGTGTGTTCCGGCAGATAACCGACCTGCCATTATATCGGTCAGAATAAAGCAATTTCAAGCCAAAGATTGTTTGCAGAGCAGGATACTTTGTGTATAATCTTCGGTTTCATCACGCGGACGTGGCGAAATTGGTAGACGCACCAGATTTAGGTTCTGGCGCCGAGAGGTGTGAGAGTTCGAGTCTCTCCGTCCGCACCAACATACAAAAACGCTTAGAAATTCTAGGCGTTTTTTTTCGTTTAATCCCATCTAATACCATGAACCAATCTCAATAAATACAAGGCTCTCAGACTGATTGCTATCCTATTGTCTTCTTCCTGATTGTATAATTCCGTCTAATTCAGCCTAATTGAAGTAACCTAAAATTTACGGTATCTTTTGCGGTATCTGAAAAATACCTCGAAAAAATACCGTAAAAATGAAGCTGAACGACCGACAAATCAAAAACGCCAAGCCTGCCGAAAAACCGTTTAAGCTGAATGACGGCAAGGGCTTGTATCTGTATATCAATACGAGCGGCGGGAAGTTATGGCGGTTTGACTTTTCGCATAACGGCAAACGTAAAACGCTTTCAATCGGCAAATATCCAACCATATCACTGGTAGAAGCCCGCCAAGCCGCCGAAAACGCCCGCCGCTTACTTGTATCGGGGCAAGACCCCAGCGAAGCCAAACAACAGGAAAAACGCGAACGGCAAGCCGCCGCCCTTAATACCTTTGAATCAATCGCCCGCCGCTGGCATACCGACAATCTACACCGCTGGAAAGAAAACCACGCCGCCCGCGTGTTGAGATATTTTGAAACCGACGTATTTCCCGCTATCGGCGCAATGTCGATACAGGAAATCAGGGTAAGCGATATTAAGGCGGTTATCGATGGCGTGATGGCGCGAGGCGTGAACAATACCGCCGAAAAAATCAGGGAATGGACGGGCGCAATATTTGACTATGCTGTCATGCTTGAAATTGTGGAAACAAACCCTGCTTATTCGTTAAGGAAATACATTCCCAGCAAGCAGACCGACCACCGCCCAGCTTTGCCCCGCGAAGAACTGATCGAGTTTTTCTGCCGCCTGATACTGGCAGAGATTGAGCCGCAAAACAGAATAGCCCTGATTTTGAATATGCTGACCTTTTTACGAAGCACGGAACTTAGGGGCGGGCAATGGAATGAAATAGACTTTGACGCGGCAATGTGGACAGTTCCCGCCCAGCGAATGAAGCACGAGAAGACCGCGCCAAAACCGCCCCATGCCGTCCCGCTGGCTGATTGGACGCTTGAACTTTTGGCAGAACTGAAAGAGCTTACCGGCAATACGCCGTTTTTGTTTCCGAGCAGAACAAAGACGGACGGCTTTATCAGCGACGCAACCATAGGTCGTATCATTGAGCGCATGGGCTATAAAGGCAGAGTAACCCCGCACGGTTTCCGTTCCCTTGCCAGCAGCGTTTTGAATGAACAAGGCTTCAACCCTGACGCGATAGAGCGACAACTTGCCCACATTGAAAACAACAAGATCCGCGCCGCCTACAACCGCGCTGATTATCTGAATGAACGCAAAGAGTTTATGCAATGGTATAGCGACTTTTTGCGGGAACGGTATAACCAAGCATTGCAACTGATCCGAGATGGCAAGACTGATTAGCAGTCGTTTGAAACAAGGTAATGAAAATGAATGCAACAATTAGCAATGAAGATTTATTGAAAGAAAGAATAGATTTTTTAGAATCGGAGAACCGGGCTTTAAAGGCTGAAATAGAAGAGCTAAAAGAAATTTTAGCTATTGAGATGGAACGGAGTTATATTCGAACTGAATTGAAAACAAATCGCTTGCTTAAACAAAATAAGCTAGAACGTCGAAAAAATAGGAGGACGGATAGAAAACTAGAAGATGCTGAACAAAAGTTAAAGCAGGCTTATAGTCTAGCAAAAAAAGAGCTTGCTACCAAAGCAGGCAAAGCCAAACAAAGCCCCTATGAGAAAGCAGGAACGATAGCAGCAGTGAATGAGATTCTAGAAAAAAACCAAGAGATTCTGAAGAAAAAAGGCGGTAAAACTATATTGTACAAATTAATAAGAGATTTAATTGCTTCAGGAGCTATCGCCGCGCCTAGAGAACCAACAGAAAAAACCATACTTCAATGGATAACCAACTTTGAAAATAGGAAGTCAGCTAGATGACTACAGGAAGTCATCAAGCTATTACAGGAAATGAGCAAGCTACTTCCTAGAAGCCGCCCACAGAGGCGGCTATATTTTTGCCTGTCATCTAATCCGACCGAAAGAAAGGCAAAAGCATATGAATAACACAGTATTGAGAGCAGACGATACCGCCCGCGCATTAGGTGTTTCACGGGCGACTATTTGGAATTGGGCAAACCCTAAGAGCCGTCATTACCGCCCTGATTTTCCCCGTCCGTTCAAAATTTCCGCCAATGCGACAGGCTGGCTTGCAAGCGAGATTGACGACTATATCGGCAAACTGGCAGCCAAACGCGAAGAGCAGGCAAATTGATTTATCAGGCGCAAAACAAATGCCGCCTGAAAGGACATTCAGACGGCGGAAAGGATTATTAAGCATGAGCAGCTATTCTACCAACGGCAAGGCAAAAACGCCAAGTCAAAGAGAGCGTGTTTTATCCCGATTGAAGCAGGGCAGCGTTACATCATGGGAGCTTACCCAAATGGGGATATTAGGCTACAACACACGCATCATGGAGCTTCGCAGGGCGGGGCATGACATCGTTACCGTGATGGAAGAAGTAACAAACCAATTTGGCGAAACCGTGAAACGCGGTCGGTTCGTATTAATCAATTAAATCAGGAGCTTTAACTATGAATATCGAATATACAAAGACAACTTTTGAGACCCGTCAAAAGTTACTGAAAGAAGAAGAGGACAAATGCAGCGAACTGACCGCCCAAATTGAAGCGGCGGAAGCTGGTGTTACAGAAGCGCAGGCGGTAATCAATGAATTTGCAGGGCTACGAAACAGGCGCAAAGGCATATTTGCAAATTTGTTGAAAATGGGCAAACCCACAAACAGCGAAGAAGCCAAAGGGCTTGATTCAGAGATTGCCGCCAAACGTGAAGAAGCAGACCGCGCCGCCGATATGCTGGAAGCGCAAAAAGAACTGTTGGAAAGCCTTTTTGATGAACGCCGCCAACATCTGAACCGCATTTCAGAGCTTCGCAATTTATTGTCCGTTTCCCGTTATGAGATGTTTATCGCCGGGATAGAAGAAACCCACTTGCCCGAATATTTGGAAGCCGCGCGCGCCTATGCCAATGCCGCCGCGAAATTGGTAGGAATCGGTAAAGCCGCCGTTGAGATGAGAGCGAAGCTACATGAAAACGGTTTGCGGGTTGATTGCCCGTCCTATGGGCAATCCATGCCAGATAGAATCATTGATTTACGTTTGCCTGGCTTCTTCAACATGATGGACGGCACAGGCGGGGAAGAAAACGCCATTTTCGACATCTTGGAGGATATGGAGAAAGAAAAAGAAGCGGCTTTGGACAATTTGAAATAGCAACACTCAAACAGCCGCCCAAAGGCTGAAAAACGGCTATCGGGCGGCGTTCTAAAAGGATTAAGGATATGACCCCGAAACAAGAACAGTTTGCCCGTCTGTATGTGGAAACGGGCAATGCGAGCGAAGCATATCGGCAAATCTACAACACCGACAACATGAAGCCCGAAACGGTAACGAATGAAGCCTATAAGCTGCTTCAGAACCCCGATATTTCCGCGATGGTGGACGGCTTAAAGGAAGAAGCGCGGCAACGACACGCGGTAACGGTGGACGACCTGTTGAGCGAATTGGAGCAGGCGCGGGCGGCGGCACTGGCAGCCCCTACCCCGCAAAGCAGCGCGGCGGTATCGGCAACGATGGGCAAAGCAAAAATGCTGGGCTTGCTGGTGGATAAGGCGGAAATCAAGGCAGAGGCGGAAATCAGCCAAGTAAAACAGGAAGAGTACACTCCGCCGTTAACGGGCGATGAAATGCAGCAAGTCATTAAGGCTTTTTTCAATAAGCCATACAGTGAAATCACGCTTGAAGACATCATCGGAACCGTTGGAGAAAATACGGAACGCATCGGGTATGTAATAACCATGATTATCGTGGGTAAAAAATTTTAGCCGTCCAATGCAAAAATCATTTGACAAATCGAGCCTTGAGAATCAGAATTTAGGTTCTCTCTACAACGTAACCCCAAATCAGCAGGGTAAACGCTGATTTTTTATCGCCAAAATTCTTTTATGGGCGTTTGCAATGTTATTAAACGTTAGCATTTCAGACGACCTATCACGAGTTATGGCGGTGTCTGCCAACCGTAAGGCGCAGGCTGGTAAGTTACACCAGAGAGAGCACCGCCCCCCTTATTTGGGGCATTCTCAAAATCTCTAAAGAAAGTAACAATCATGCAATCTTCAAATTCTATTCAAATCCAAGACGTTCAATGTCCATCAGAACAAGGCTTTTGCGCCGTCGTTCACGAACCGACCGCGTATTTAGCCGATATTGACGTTCATTCATGTACCGCCCGCCGTTTGGGTATCTATCCATCACACGCCGCCGCCGTTGCCGCCTGCCGGTCGTTTATTGCTTCGCTTTCAGACGACCTAAAAGCATGGGCAGCTTTCAGCGTAACGACAGCCGAACAAATCCACTAAATCCCTGAAAAACACCCGCCTTTATGCCGCCCGTTTTGGACGGCATAGGGCAAACTTCGCCCTAGTGTTTTCATAAGTATTTGATTTTTCGATATTTGATATTTTTGGTGCGCTGGGCATGGAGAACATGAAACATGAAACCGACTGACAAAAACGACCGTTTTCGCCGCTATTTCAACCGCGCTTTGCTAGTGTTTGGGGTGTTGTTGATGGCTTTGGTAATCCGAGCCTGTAACCAGCCCGCCCATGCAAACACGGAGCAGGCAATGCAGACAACACCGACCATATGGGAGACCGACCCGATGGCGGGGGTAGTTTTAGAACCTGTAACAGGGGAGGCAGAACAATGAAACCGACCTATCAAGACATCAAAGCCGCCGCGCAATACCGCTGGCAGGAAATTCACGCCGCCATCGGCATAAATCCGCGATACCTGAAAAACAAACACCAGCCTTGCCCCGCGTGTGGGGGTAAAGACCGCTTCAGATATGACGACAAGGACGGCAACGGTACATTCATTTGCAGCCATTACTACAACGGTGCGGGCGACGGTTTCGGCTTGGTAATGCACTATCTGAATTGCGGTTTTGACGAAGCATTGCGCGTCGTAGCGGGCGTGTTGAACATGGGCGGGGCAAACCCCTTACCGATACCGCCCACACGCCCACAGACGCAACCACGCTCCGAAAAAGACCACATCGGCAAACTTGCCGCATTGTGGAACGGGGCAGAGCCGATAACCGCCGATTCCCCCGCCGTGCAGTATTTGAAATCACGCGGTTTGGACATGGCGCAATTGCCTGAAAACGTCGGTTTTTTGAGAGAGGCGCATTATTGGACGACGGGGGAGGACAAGCCGCTTTTTATCGGTCGTTTCCCCTGTATGGTTTGCGCCATCCGCGATACAGGCGGCGAGCTTCAAGGCTTGCACATGACCTATTTTCAGACGATCCATGACAAGCCATACGGAGAAGACGGACAACACGTCCCGCATTATCAAAAACTGGCAATCAAACATCCCGAAACGGGCGAAGCCCTGCCCGCCAAGAAAATGCAGAGCCGCAAACAGGGCAGCATTTCAGGGCTGGCGGTTCACTTGTTTCCCACCCCTGAAAACGGACGGCTTGTCATTGCAGAAGGCATAGAAACCGCCCTTGCCGCCCGCGAACTGTTCCAAGCCCATGACTGGGGCTTATACGCCGCTTTGAGCGCAAACAGCATGGCGAAATACCGACTTTCAGACGACCTAAAGGAAATCGTGATTATTGCCGATAACGACACGCCGCGCCCCGTAGGTTTCAAAGCCGCGCATGATTTGGCAGTCCGAGCCATCAGGCAGGGCATCAAGGCGCGTATATGGCAGAGCGATACGGCAGGCTATGACGCATTGGACGAACTGAAAGAAAAAAAGTCGTCTGAAAACCAATCAGACAACACCATACCAAACACCGGAGGGAAAACAGCATGAAAAATACCGAAACAGCGAAGCAAGAAAGCACCAAAGACTACAACATCAACGACATCGAACCATACCGCCCGCGCCCCCGCTTCGATACCGACCATCGGGGCGTATGGTGGATAAACGTCAGAACAGGCAAAGACGGCGAAGCCATCGAAGCAGAGCCGCTATTGCTTTCCGACCCCATCGACATCATCGGCACGGGGCAGGACAACGACGGCGCGTATTACCGCGTTATCCGCTGGCAGGACAAAATCACACGCCAAACCAAGACCGCCGCCATTCCACAAGCGGAAATCGGCACGGTTCAAGGCTGGCAGCGTTTGCAGAGTTACGGCTTAACCGTCATGAGCGGGCGGGCAAAAAGGGAGCGGCTGGCTGACTATTTGCAGACACAGGGCGGCCGTACCGCCTTTACCATTACCGACCGCGCGGGCTGGCACGGCGATACCTACATCATGCCCAGCGGCGAAACCATCACGGCAGACGGCAAAACCCCCGCCGTCATCTACAACGGCGACACCAGCCAAGCGGCGGCATACCGACCAAACGGAGAGCTTAACGACTGGCAGCAAAATATCGCCCGATACGCAGCGGGAAACAGCCGCCTATGCTTGGCATTGGGCGCGTCCTTTGCCGCCCCCTTGCTGTCCCTGTTGAGCGAAGAATCAGGCGGTTTTCATCTGATGGGCGATTCATCCGACGGCAAGACCACCGCCGCAAAAGCAGCCTTGAGCGTATGGGGCAGACCATCGGGCAGCCTGTTATCTTGGAGCGGCACAAAGATAGGCTTTTCCAATACCGCCGCCGCCCGCAATGACGGTTTGCTGGTGTTGGACGAAATCGGGCAGGCAAGCCCCCACGTCATCGGCGACACCGTTTACAGCGTCATGAACGGAATCAACAAAGTACAGGGCGCAAAACAGGGCGGAAACCGCGCCTTGAGCCGCTGGAAAGTGATGATGTTCTCGACGGGCGAAAAGACCCCCGATTCCATCCTGAAACACCACAAAGGCGATTGGAACGCAGGGCAAGCCGCCCGCCTGCCCAGTATCAGAGCCGCCGCCCGATACGGTATTTACGACACCTTGCACGGCTTCGAGAGCGGCGCATTATTGAGCGAACATATCGCCCAATCCGCCGAACAATATCACGGAGCAGCAGGCAGGGCTTTCATCCGACAGCTTTCAGACGACCTAGAACAAGCCAAACGGCAGGCAAACGAGCGCATGACCGCATTTATGGAGACCGTCCCCGAATTGTCAGGGCAGGCGCGAAGAGTGGCAAAACGCTTTGCCCTTGCCGCCGCCGCTTTGGAGCTTGCCGCCCCCGTTACCGGTTTAGCCGCAGGCATAGGCATGGCAGGCGTGAAACAATGCTTTGATGAATGGCTGGAAACCAACGGGGCGGGGAAACACGAAGACCGCCGAATCATCGAGCAGGCAGCCGCATTTATGGACGTTTACGCCCTGTCCATGCGCTTTTCAGACTGGAACAGCCAAACCGTGAACCAAAATCACGCAGGCTATCGAAAACAGGAAGGGCATATAGCTGAATATTGGTTGATTCCTGTTGTATTTGAAGAAGAAATCTGCCAAAACTTCGACAAGCTGAAAGTTTGCGAAGTGTTACACGCCGAGCAATGGCTGAAAAAACCAAACAACGACAGATGGCAACACCAGCGCAAATACAACGGCGCGTCAGCACGATTCTATGTTTTGATGGGAGAAGCCCCGCCCGATATTGACAAATGACCGAGAGACAGCCCGCCATGACCGATACAGGCGGGCTTTTTTTGCGCCCATTACTTCAGGCGAACCATTCCATACGCCATAAAATCAACAGCAAGCCCCTAATTTTCGAGAATTAGGGCTATTCATCCCCTGCCCAATACCAATCCATACCCAAACAGCAAAACGCGCTGATAGCGCAATTACGCCCTATTTCCGCCATGACCGACAAGATAGACGAGAGATAAATAATTTCAAGACCAATACGCGCGGACAGATAAAACCCTATGCGCGTGAGAAATATAGTGGTTACCGTGGTTACCACAAAACTTAACATTTATAACTATATGAATATCAATATAAAAACAAAGAAAAAACGGTAACCACCTACATTAATTTAACAGGTTACCGAGTGGTTACCAGTGGTTACCCTTTTATTTTCATGTGCTTATACCTCAAATCAAATAGCGGTAACCAGCGGTAACCATGTAAAGCCCTGTAAGTGGTTACCGTGAAAGCCCCGATTTATAAGGCTTTGGCAGCGCGGTAACCACAGTAACCACGGTAACCACTACTTTTTTATCTATATGCGCTTTTTTTGTTTGGGCGCATGAACCGACAGAGCCGATACAAACAAAAGCCGCCCGAAAGGCAATATCGGACGGCTGGGGAAATAGGGCAAACGCCAGCCCACAAGACGGCGCGTGATTGCTGGTGTTACAATCCGACCATATTTCACAGCTTGGCAGAAATACCACAAAACGCCCCTGAAAAATTTTGACTTTGACAAAATGGGGGTGTATTTGGGGGTATTTTTCCAAATTCATGAAATTATATGTATAAATATCAATATTTTAATTATTTAATTCGAGTCTCTCCGTCCACCACACTATAAAATCTAACCGCTTTCGAGCGGTTATTTTTTCGTCTTTTCTTGGCTGATAATTTGTAAATTGTCCAAAGAAGAGCGGTATTGCCAATGTTGATTGTCGGTAATGGTTTGGTAGACACGGTTTATCGGTGCATCGAATATGGTTGTTTTGCTGAGTCGGCGTGTTTTGGGGAGCATTAAGCCGATGAGCTGGCAGGACAAGCAAGCTGATGGGAAGTATAGTGGATTAAATTTAAATCAGGACAAGGCGACGAAGCCGCAGACAGTACAGATAGTACGGCAAGGCGAGGCAACGCCGTACTGGTTTAAAGTTAATCCACTATAAAACCGAATAAATCAGTATCTTCATTTCTACACCTGTTTGATGGAAAAGGTCGTCTGAAAAACGTTGGAGCGAGATTCGTTCTACCCGTTTTCAGACGACCTTTTTTGTTTTTACCGCTTTGGCATCGATATCCTGAGCCGTTTAATTGATTTCAGGCTGCGGGACTTTGTGTTGGACGGCGTAAACGGCGGCTTGGACGCGGCTGCTGAGGTTGAGTTTGCGCAACAGGTTTTGGACGTGGACTTTGACGGTGGATTCTGCCAAGTCCAAATGGCGGGCGATGACTTTGTTGCTGTGTCCGGCGGCGAGGTAGCCGAGGATTTCGAGTTCGCGCGGGGTGAGGGTGGAGAGTGCCTGGTCGGTGCGTGGTGCGGACGGGGAAATCAGGGATTGGACGAGGCGGGTGGTCATTTCGGGAGAGAAGACGTTGTCGCCGTCCACGGCTTTGCGGATGCTGTCGAGCAGGAAGTCGGCGTTGATGTTTTTCAGCAAAAAGCCGCGTGCGCCGATGCGCATACATTCGGTCAGGTCGTCGCTGTCTTCGGAAACGGTCAGCATAATGACGGTTTGGTTCGGGTTGACGCCCAAGATTTGTGCCAGTGCTTCGCGACCGTTCATGACGGGCATGTCAAGGTCGAGTAAGACGACGTCGGGTTTGAGCTGTTCCGCCATTTTGACGCCGGACAAACCGTCGGCGGCTTCTCCGATGACTTCGAAGTCGCTTTGACGGGAGAGCAGGGCTTTGATGCCGCTGCGGAAGAGTGTGTGGTCGTCAATGAGGATGATTTTAATAGTCATGGGTCGTTCTCTTGTGTTGCGGTAAGGTTAAGGTAACGGTTGTGCCTTGTTCGGGCTGGGATTGGATGTCTAGGTTGGCATTGATGCGGCGGGCGCGTTCTTGCATGATGCCGAGTCCGACATGTTCGCCGGAGAGTTTGTGCAGGTGTTGCAGGTTAAAGCCGATACCGTCGTCTTCGATGCTCAGGGTAAAGTTTTGTTGGTTGAGCATGCTGATTTTGACGTGTTGGGCTTTGGCGTGTTTGCGGATGTTGGACAGGCTTTCTTGCAGGATGAAGATGATTTGCAGCTGTTCGTCATCGTTTAATGTGCGGCCGTCGTCCTGCCATACTGTTTCGACATTGATTTTGGTTTGGCGTTTAAACCTGGACAGCAGGGTGGTTACGGCTTCCGGGAAGTCTTTGTTGCTGATTTTGGTTCGGAAATTCAGCAGGAGTTCGCGCACGTCTTCGTAACATTCTTGCACGCCGTCTTTGATGAAGCGGATGTTTTCTTCGGCTTGTTCTTTCTGGTTGGCATGGAACGCGCTTTCCAGCATTTGAACTTGAAGATTGAGGAAGGTCAATGCTTGGGCGATGCTGTCGTGCAAACCTTGGGCAATCAGGTTGCGCTCTTGGAGTACGGCAAGCAGGCGCCGCTCTTGTTCGAGACGGCTGCTGGCGATGGATACACCTAATTGACCGCATAATGTACGCAGGAGTTCGTTGTCGTTGTCGTTAAGTGTGGGGTCGTCTGAAAAATATAGGGTCAGGATGCCGAGTTCTTCTTCTTGATAGGTGATGGGAAAAACGACGGTATGTTTGAATAGGGGTGTTTCTTCTTCAGGTTGGGTTTGTTCGGTATCTGAATCTCTGTCTTCGGCTTCAGACAGTCCGATGGAGGCAATAAGGTTTGTGTTTTTACGGTCGTTGTCTAAAAGGCGGATGCTGCCTGCGCTTGCGGAAACTGCAGGCAGGGTCCGTGCGAGGAATTCTTCTGCCGCTTCGCGCGGGGTTAGGGTTTGGTGCAGGTCGCGCGTGGTTTGGTAGAGCAGGGTCAGGTCACGGTTTTGACGGGCGAGGTCTTGGGTTTGTCTGGCGACTTGCCCTTCCAAATCGGTATAGAGGACTTTCAGACGACTGCTCATTTGATTGAAGCCTTTGCTGACTTGCGCAAACTCTTGAATTTGTTCGGTATCGATTTGTACGCCGAATCGGCCTTGGCTGATGGTTTCCACGCCGTCGCGCAGGGTTTCAAGCGGACGGATAATCCAAGCGTAGTGCCATACGATCATTAAACCTGCGGCGACAAAAATCATCAGCATCATCGCCATTTGGAAACGGCGCAGCCATAAGGTGTTTTTTTCGTTGGCGTTTTCCAATGCCTGTAAGAACAATTCGATATTGCCGGCAAAGCGGTAGAGTTCGATCTGCGTCGGTCTGCGGTAACGTTTCAACGCGGGTTGGATGTTTGATTTCCAGTCGATTAAGAGCATGGATTGGATCAGGCCATAGGCCGGCGGTGTTTCCGAAGGCATCAGGGGATAGATGGCATCGCTTTGGGTAATGCGCAGGAGTGTTCCTTCAAATTCGCGTAATTGGTTGTCGATTTGCGCTTGCGGGGTGCGTTCGCTTGCCATATAAGCCAAACGGTAAACCTGCATTCTCAAGCTTGCGGCATCATCAATGACGGTGGCTGCGTTTTCCAGCCTCAGCGATAAAATCAGGGTCAGGATGACGGACAATAAAGCCGAACCAACCCATAAGACAGTCAGCAGTTTTAATCGTGAGGACAGGCTCAGGCCGCCTGAAAATAGGGTTCGTAAGCTCATGGAATAAAGGAAGGGCGTTTTGTTGCCAAATGTTATAAACATATCATCCTTTAGGCGGGGAAACAACCTGTCCGAAGGGGAATTTGGTGTGAATGAGGTGATATGCGCTTTAATGTAAAATCGTGTTATGATAAAATTCACTTTATATGAATTTTATCGCGGGCAACCGTCTTTTCAGACGACCTGGGATGATGTGCCGATTTCGCAGGGAATCGGTAGGAACATAACACCTATGAATTAAAAACATAAGAATCAGCCGATTAACAGTATGGGCACACAAAACCAGCGACTTCACAAAGGACTACCAAAATGAAAACCTTCGCATTGATATTGGCCGGCGGGCAGGGAGAGCGAATGGGAGGGACGGATAAAGGATTAGTATTGTGGCGTGACAAACCTTTGATTGATCATGTTATTGAAGCGTTGCGTCCGCAAGTTGAACACATTGCCATCAGCGCCAACCGGAATCTGGAGGAATATGCTCGCCGTAGTGCACATATTTTTGCCGATTCGCGCCAATGGCAGCATTTGGGACCGCTGGCGGCTTTGTGTACGGCTGCCAATGATTTGCAGATTGCGGCGGCGGATTGGCTGCTGGTGGTGCCGTGCAATATGCCTGCGCTGCCGCCTGATTTGGTGGCGAAATTTGAAACGGTTTCCAAACGCACGCCTTTGTGCAATGCGTTTTATGTGGAAACACCGGTCACGCCGCATTACAACGTAATGTATATCCGTCCGCAAATCCTGCAAAGCACCGTCCCGTATCTGTATTCGGGGATGAAAACCTTGAGCGGCTGGCTGCATCAGCAACGGGCGAGATCGGTGCATTTTGGTTCGGAACATGTTTTTTTCAGCTGCAATACGCAGGAAGATTTACGGGGGCCGCTTTAAGCTTTAAGCATTGCACTTTGGTTTTTATAGTGGATTAACTTTAAACCAGTACGGCGTTGCCTCGCCTTAGCTCAAAGAGAACGATTCTCTAAGGTGCTGAAGCACCAAGTGAATCGGTTCCGTACTATCTGTACTGTCTGCGGCTTCGTCGCCTTGTCCTGATTTAAAGTTAATCCACTATACACAGAAAACCGTGTATCCGTACAAACAAAAAGGTCGTCTGAAACTTTCAGACGACCTTTTGTCATTTGCTTTATTGGGGGATGTATTGCTTCAACAATTCGCGGAACTGCGCGCCGGTTTCTGGATGTTTCAAGCCGTAGGCGACGGTGGCTTCGAGATAACCCAGTTTGCTGCCGCAGTCGTAGCGTTTGCCGTCGAAGGCATGGGCGAGGACGAACTCGTGATCCAACAGGCGGGCAATACCGTCGGTCAGTTGGATTTCGTTGCCCGCACCGCGCGGCAGGTTTTCCAGAAGACTGAAAATGCGAGGGGTCAGGATATAACGGCCGACAACAGCAAGATTGGACGGCGCTTCTTCGGGTTTCGGTTTTTCGACGATATTGGTAATTCTTTGAAAGTTTTTCAGTTTTTCCACTTCAACAATGCCGTACGAGCCGGTTTGCGACGGATCGACGGTTTCCACGCCCAAAACGCTGTTGCCGCTTTGATTGTAGATATCGACCATTTGCTTCAGCGCGCCTTTGGGCGCGTCAATCAAGTCGTCGGCAAGAATAACGGCGAAGGGTTCGTCGCCCACTGCGGCGCGGGCGCACAATACGGCATGTCCCAAGCCTAAAGCCTCGGCCTGGCGGATGTAAAGACAGGTAATGTTGGAAGGCAGGATGTCTTTGACGTGTTCCAGCAGTTTGTCTTTTTGACGCATTTCCAACTCGGTTTCCAGCTCGTAGGCTTTGTCGAAATGGTCTTCGATGCTGCGTTTGTTGCGGCCGGTGATGAACACCATTTCGGTACAGCCTGCTTCTACTGCTTCTTCTACCGCATATTGAATCAACGGTTTGTCGACGATGGGTAGCATTTCTTTCGGGCTGGCTTTGGTAGCGGGTAGAAAGCGCGTACCCATGCCGGCTACGGGGAAAACGGCTTTTTTGATCGGTTTCATTCAGTTTCCTTCTATTTGATTGTCGAATCGAAAATTCAGACGACCTCGGTTGTCTAGGTTTGACTTGGTTGCCACATTGTCGGCGGCAAAAAGGTAAGGCATTTAAAAGGCGTTCAATAGATTTAGAGTGTTCATTCCCCGATAAGTTGCCAAATTGATTGAGAACAGAATCAACGATTTGGACAGTCGGGAAGTTGGCTCGGTCACATCCTTGAGTATCTTTAATAAATGCTTAATCCAGCATTGCCAAAAGCTCTTCCTCACTCAATACCGCCACACCCAAGGCGTTGGCTTTTTCCAGCTTGCTGCCGGCGGCCTCTCCGGCGACGACGTAGTCGGTTTTTTTGGACACGCTGCCGGAAACTTTGCCGCCTGCGGCTTCGATCAAAGCTTGGGCTTGGTCGCGTTTGAGGGTGGGCAGGGTGCCGGTTAACACGAAGGTTTTGCCTGCTACGGCTTCATTGAGGTCGTCTGAAACTGTTGCTCCTTGGTTTTCAGACGACGTTTGTGCGAAGAAGGTTTTCAGGTTTTCGAGCAGGGCGGCGTTTTGTGGTTCGCTGCGCCATGTTTGCCAGTCGGAGGGGAGGGCTTTGTCGGTTTGCAGGCCCTCTATGCTTTTGCCGGCGAGTTCCCATAAGGCTTGGGCTTTGTTTTCGCTGATTTTGAAACCGGGCAGGCGGGCAATCCAGCGTTGCGGCTCGGCATGGCGGGCGGGCGGGATGGTAACGGCTTGGGTTTGCGGGGCAACACCTGCGGCGAGCAGCTCGTCTATCATCGCCTGCTGCGCGTCTTGGGCGAAGAAGTGGGCGATGGAGCGGGCGACGACGGTGCCGATGTCGGGCAGGCAGGCGAGGATGGGTTCGGGTGCGCGGCGGACGTGTTCCAGCGAGCCGAATGCCTGCGCCAGCGTTTTGGCGGTGCGTTCGCCGACGTGGCGGATGCCGAGCGCGAACAGGAAGCGGGCGAGTTCGGGCGTTTTGCTGGCTTCTATGCCTGCGAGGATGTTTTCCGCCCACTTGGTTGGTTGTTTTTTACCGTTTGGGGTGTTGGATTCAGATAGATCGCCTGAAACCGTTTCTGTGTCGCCGTTTTCGTTTTCAGACGACCCTTTATCTGCCGTTTCCTTCATTTTTTGCAAGGTCGGGATGTCGAGGCGGTAGAGGTCGGCGAAATGGCGGACGAGGTCTTGGGTGACAAGCTGCTCGATTTGTTTTTGACCGAGGCCGTCGATGTCCATGGCTTTGCGCGAGGCGAAGTGGATTAAGCCTTGCGCGCGTTGCGCCTGACAAAGCATGCCGCCGCTGCATCGGGCGACGGCTTCGCCTTCTTCGCGTTCGATTTCGCTGCGGCAAATGGGGCAATGGGTCGGTAGGCGGTAGGGCTTATGGAGCGGAACGGATTGGGTTTGGTTGGCGGACGGTGTTTCGGCAAACAGGTCGTCTTGCTGATGTTTGAGGTCGTCTGAAACGGCAACGTTAGTTTCCTGCATCGGGCGGCGTTCGAAAATCACGCGCACGACTTCGGGAATCACGTCTCCGGCGCGGCGCACGACGACGGTGTCGCCGACGCGCACGTCTTTACGCGATACTTCGTCCTGATTGTGCAGGGTGGCGTTGGTGACGGTGACGCCGCCGACGAATACGGGTTGCAGGCGGGCGACGGGGGTAACCGCGCCGGTGCGCCCGATTTGTACGTCTATGGCTTCGACGACGGTCAGGGCTTCTTCGGCGGGGAATTTGTGGGCAATCGCCCAGCGCGGCGCGCGGGAGATGAAGCCGAGTTCGCGTTGTTGCACCAAGCTGTTGACTTTGACCACCATGCCGTCGATTTCGTAGGGTAGGGAGGGGCGTTTTTGCTGCATTTGTTCGTAAAACGCCAATACTTCGTCGATATTTTTGAAACAGCCGAAATTGCCGTTAGGCAGGCTGAAGCCGAGTTCTCGGAAATAGGCGAGTTCTTGGATGTGTTCTTCGGCTGTGAAACCGCCTTGCTGGCGGGCGATTGAGTAGGGGAAAAAGTGCAGTTTGCGTTGCGCGGTGATGCGCGAATCGAGTTGGCGCAGGCTGCCGGCGGCGGCGTTGCGCGGATTGGCAAAGGGTTTTTGCCCGTTTTCGGCTTGACGTTTATTGAGCGCGGCGAAATCGGCTTTGAGCATCAGCACTTCGCCGCGCACTTCGATGAGTTCGGGCGAATTTTCGCCGTGCAGCCGCAGAGGGATATTTGCGACGGTTTTGACGTTTTGGGTAACGTCTTCGCCAGTCGTGCCATCGCCTCGCGTCGCTGCCTGCACCAATACGCCGTCGCGGTAGAGCAGGCTGATGGCGAGGCCGTCGAATTTGGGTTCGATAATGTATTCGGGATTGCCGCCGTCCAAGCCGTCGCGCACGCGTTGGTCGAAAGCGTACATTTCGGCATGATCGAACACGCCGTTTTCATCTTGCGGGGAGAAGGCGTTGGTCAGTGACAGCATCGGCACTTCGTGACGCACTTCGGCAAATCCTGCCAAAGGCTCGCCGCCGACGCGCTGGGTCGGGCTGTCGGGCAGTTTGAGCTCGGGATGGTTTCGTTCCAACGCTTCGAGTTCGCGGAATAATTTGTCGTATTCGGCATCGGGTACGCTGGGCGCGTCGAGGGTGTAGTATTCGTAGGCGTAGCGGTTGAGGAGGTCGGTGAGGTGGCGGATGTGTTGTGCGGTTTGATTCATGAAGGAGGGTTTTCAGACGACCTTCGTCTGATACGGACAAAGGTCGTCTGAAAAATGATAGGTTGAAAACAGATGAATTTTACCCGAAAAAAAGCGGATATGCCGTAACGACATATCCGCTTTGATTACATTTGATTTTAGGAAAACAGGCGCAGGGCTTGTTTGCTGCCGGGTTTGATGCCGACTTTGACCATTTCTTCCTGACGCGCCAAGACGTAATTGCGAATGTCTTTGAGCCATTGGGTAGAAACTTCTTCCATTTTGTCGTTGACCAAATCCAAGCCCAACTGACCGGAGAGGCGTACCGCCAAGTCCATGAAGAGGTCGAAGGTTTTTTCGCCGGCAGGTGCGTGCGGGATATCGAGCAACATGCTGAAGCCTTTGTAGGACTGGTTGTCCAAGAGGGCGTTGGTAAACGCGTCGCCTGTGAGACTGTGGATGGCAAACATCGGGCTGCCGGTTTGTCCGGTGTAGTGGAATGCGCCGTCTTCGCCCAACACGAAACCGAGGTTTTCAACAGAAGCGCGCAGTTCGACGCCGCTGATGTTGCTGTGTGAAACCAAGTGGATGGCGATAGTTTGATCGACGCGGGCACAGAAGGTGTCCAATGCCTGCGCGACTTCGGTAAACGCCGCCAAATCGGTGTGGAGGACCTTGCCGCCCATCAGTTGGGCGAAGGTGTCAACCTGTTGGTTGAATTGTTGCAATTCTTCTTGGGTTGCCAAACCGTTGCGGCTGACTGCTTGCAGGCCGACAACGAAACCTTGGTAATACACGCTCGGAATCGGTTCGGCAACTTGGAAGCGGTCGTCCATGGTGCAGCCGATGATTTGGAAACGGTGGCGGTTGGACAGGCGGGGCAGGGCGTGCAGCTCTTGCGCTTCAGAGAGGGCGATGTAGGCGAGGTAGTCGAAGCGCGGGTCAAACCACGGCAATTCGACTTGAGACAATTCGTCCAAGCTGACCAAAGGTTGGTTGGCGGCGGACGGCAGGTTAACCGGTTCGTCGCTGGCGGCTTGGGTGGTGATTTCGTTGTTCAGCCCGATGACGGTATGCTGTACCGGCTCGTCGGTAAAGTCGTCTTCAATCGCCAACTCGACATCGGTTTTGATGGCGGAAGGTTTGGCGAGTTTGGCTTTGGCGGCGAAGATTTCGTCTTGTTCTTGCAGATTGCGCAGCGCGGCTTCTTGGGCTTTGTTCGCTTTTTTGACGAACAGGCCTTTGCCGCCGGATTCTTTGCCGTCGCGCACATGGCTGGTTTTACTGTTTAGGAGCGCGTCTTTGTCGGAGTGGCCGAACTGCTCGCGCACCTGTTTGCGGTATTGGTTTTCTTGGTACATATTGTAGGCGATGACGGCAAGGATGACTGCCAAGCCTAAGACGATGAAAATCATGGGTAATCACTTTTTGTAAGAGCGGCATTCCGTCTTCGTTGCCCGGGGTGGTTTGCCTTTGGGCGTATGCGGAATCGTATTGCCGCGAGTAAGTTCGTCGGAGTCGGACACGGATTGTCCCGTATGAACATTCAATTATAACGAAAATAAACTTTTCTGACAGCAAATGCCGTGAATGATAGCCCAAAATCGGGCTGGGTCGTCTGAAAAATGCTATATGGCATTTTTGAGCGATTAACGGACAACCGGAAAACCCGCCGTCTGCAATCTTTGCCAGTCGAAAAAGTGGCCGGGATCGGTTTTGCGGTCGGGGGCGATGTCTTGATGGCCGGTAACGGCGGTGATGGGATAATGCCCGACCAACGCTTTCAACAGAGTTTCCAGCGTTTGATATTGTGCTTCAGTAAACGGCTCGAAATCGCAGCCTTCCAATTCGATACCGACCGAAAACGCATTGCACTTTTCGCGTCCGCGAAACGACGATACGCCTGCGTGGTATGCCATATCGTCGCAAGAAACGAACTGCACCGCCTCGCCCTCGCGGGTAATCAAAAAGTGGCTGGAAACGCGCAAGGTGTGGATGACGCTGAAAAACGGATGTTCATCGGGGTCGATGCGGTTGGTAAACAGTTTTTCCACCGCGCCCGTCCCATATTCGAAAGGTGGCAGCGAAATATTGTGTAAAACCACCAGCGACACGGTTTCTGATTCTGCCCGCGGTTCGAAGTTTGGTGAAAACGCGCGGCGCGCAGGCTGCCACCAGCCTTGTTGCCAGTCAATGTCTTGGCATTCGGACGGAAGATTCATAATTCAGACGACCCTTTATTTCAGACGACCACTGAGGCGGAAAAAACATACGTCGGGCGGGTGTGCGGGAATGGGGTGCACATTTCGGTTATACTGTCGCCCGACGTTCACAAATCAAAAATCCTACCATGCTGAAAAAAATGTTGAAATGGTTTGCGGTATTTTTTGTTGCCGTTGCCGCCGTGTTCGCCGCCTTGCTGTTTGTTCCCAAAGACAACAACAAAGCATACCGTATCAAAATTGCCAAAAACCAAGGCATCTCTTCCGTCAGCCGTACACTTGCCGAAGACGGAATCGTTTACAACCGCCACGTTTTGGTCGCAGCCGCCTATATGATAGGCGCACACAATAAACTCAACGCCGGCTCGTACCGCCTCCCTTCCAACATTTCCGCATGGGGCATTTTACAGAAAATCCGCAACGGCAGACCCGATGCTGTTACCGTTCAAATCGTCGAAGGTTCGCGTTTTGCCACCATGCGTAAAATCATCGATAACACCCCCGACATCGAACATAAAACACGCGGCTGGAGCGATGCGGAACTCATGCAGGCAGTTGCCCCAGATGCGCTCAGCAGCAACCCGGAAGGCCAGTTCTTCCCCGACAGCTACGAAATCGACGCAGGCAGCAGCGATTTGCAAATCTACCAAACCGCTTATCAAACCATGCAACGTCGTCTGAACGACGCTTGGGAGGATCGCCAAAGCGGATTGCCCTACAAAAATCCGTATGAAATGCTGATTATGGCGAGCCTGATTGAAAAAGAAACCGCCCACGAAGACGACCGCGCCCATGTTGCTTCCGTATTCGTCAACCGCCTCAACATCGGCATGCGCCTGCAGACTGACCCGACCGTGATTTACGGCATGGGAAGCGCGTACAAAGGCAAAATCCGCAAAGCCGACCTCCAGCGCGATACGCCGTATAACACCTACACCCGCAGCGGCTTAACCCCGACCCCCATCGCCCTGCCGAGCAAAGCCGCCCTTGAAGCCGCCGCGCATCCGTCGAATGAAAAATACCTCTATTTCGTCTCCAAAATGGACGGCACCGGCTTGAGCCAGTTCAGCCATAATCTGGAAGAACACAACGCCGCTGTACGCAAATATATTTTGAAGAAATAGGTTGAACTGAGCCTCAAAAGCATAAAGGTCGTCTGAAAATTGAACTGGCCCCCAAATCTTGGACACTCATAAAAGCCTATTCAGGCGCTCTGTGCAAGCTGGGTTCTGTATGCGACAGGACTCAGCTTTTTCAATTTCAAACTGCAACGCTCCCGGTTGTAGTAATCCATATAGTCATCTATCTGCTTCATCAATTCA
The DNA here is from genome assembly GCF_940793045.1 of Neisseria sp. Marseille-Q2251. NCBI lineage: Bacteria > Pseudomonadati > Pseudomonadota > Betaproteobacteria > Neisseriales > Neisseriaceae > Neisseria > Neisseria sp. Marseille-Q2251. The sequence goes on along the minus strand of NZ_CALNWV010000030.1, from coordinate 1,013 downwards.
TCTACCGTCAATTCACCTGCGTTATAGAAACACTCCGTCTTCAACACCGCAAAGAAGCTTTCCATCGGCGCATTGTCCCAACAGTTCGCCTTTCGCGACATGCTTTGAACCATGGAATGCTCCGCAAGCAATTCCCTATACCCCGCCGTACGGTACAGCACACCTTGGTCCGAATGAAGCATCGTTCCTTTAGCAGTCAGACGGGGTGCGGCTTTTTCGAGCATTTCCTTTACCATTTCGCTGTCGGCTCTGCGGCTCATGGCGTAGGCGACGATCTCGCGGTTGAACAAGTCCAAGATTGGCGAGAGGTACAGTTTGCCGTCTTTTCCTTTGAGTTCGGTAACGTCGGTCAGCCATTTTTCGTTGGGCTTTCGGGCTTTGAACCGGCGTTTGAGGAGGTGTTCCGATATCTCGCCCATGGCGGGATGGCGGTAGGCTTTTTTCGCCCGTATGAGGGCTTTCAGTTCCAACTGCTTCATCAACCGCGCCGCTTTTTTGCGGTTCCAATCTAATGCGGCGGCAATGCGCCTTTGTCCGTAGCGTCCTTTATGCCGCCGGTAGGTTTCGACAAGGAGGGCTTTGTCGGCTTCGTCGGGGTCGGGCCGGTCTTGGTGGTGGTAGTAGAAGCTGCTTTTGGGCAGGTTTGCAATGTGCAGCAGGTATTTGAGCGGGTGTTGCGCCCTCAGTGTTTGGACGGTTTGGCTTTGTCCTTTTCGGTCTGCTTTTGGCTGAGGGCTTTTAACTCCTTTAGATAGGCAACCTCTGCGCGCATATAGCACAACTCTTCAATAAGCTCTGCCTGCGTTTTTTCTTGGTCGGGTTTATCTGCGATGAAGGGGTTTTTGCGGTGTTGGGGCATGGTTTTGGATTGGGGATGTTCGAGTGTGCCGATACCGCCTTCTTGATAGGCGCGTATCCATCGTCTCAGGTGGGTTCGGGAAATGCCGTAGTGGTCTGCGGTACGCTGTTGGCTGCGTATATGCAGGTAGTGGAGTACGGCTTGGTATTTGAAG
>NZ_CALNWV010000029.1:0-33075 GCF_940793045.1 Neisseria sp. Marseille-Q2251 | reverse complement strand
TGGGAAGCGGTCGATGTGTTTGGCAATCATGGCTTGTGCGGTTTGCCGGAAGAAGGTGCTCATGGAAAATCCCCTAAATGTCTTGATGGGAATTTAGGGGATTTTGGGGAATTTTGCAAAGGTCTCAGGTCGTCTGAAAACTTGAAAGTCGAGTTTTCAGACGACCTTTTTATTGAATCGATACATACTTGGAACAGACCGAACCCGTAGCGTGGGCTTTACCCACGATATGAATGTACGGATACCGCCCAATTTAGATGGTTAAATGACAGATTTCGCAGGCAAAGCCCACGCTACGGATTACTGCAACGGCAACCTGTCCCTTCCCCCGTCCGGCGGGGGAAGGTTAGGATGGGGGTGGTTCTATGACTTTGGGTAAAATCAAATTCGTTTGACCCGTAGAGCCCCCCTCTCCCGCCGGATAAAAGAGCAAGAAGTTACAAATAAAAACAAGGTCGTCTGAAAACCTGAATCCTAAGTTTTCAGACGACCTCTTTATTTTCAAACCCGACTTACTTGATGCGCCCTGCTTTCAACACGCGTTGTGCAAAGAACACCATGCCTGTGATGAAGAATACCAGTCCCAGCCATGATGCGGTGGTTTCCCAGTTTTCCAGACCCAGCGCGAGCGGGGCGTCGGAGCCGCCGTTGGTCACGGAGAAGGCGATGATGAATGCCATCACGACGCCAACCAGGCTTTCGCCGACAATCAAACCGGCGGAGAACAAGGTTCCGATGCGTTCGGCGTTTTTCAGACGACCTTCACGGTTTTCCGCTTTCTTGCCGATGATGTGTTTCAACACCGCCGCCAACACTGCGCCGATCACGATGGGCATATTGACGGACGGCGGCAGGTAAATGCCCATGCCGACCGCGAGGACAGGCAGTGCGCGTTTGCCGCCGGACGATTTTTTCAACACCAAATCGACGACAATCAACACCGCGCCGATCGCGATGCCGGTGAAGATGTACGCCCATTCGAGGTTGTGGGCGAAAATGCCCGAGGCGATGGTCGTCATCAAAGTCGCTTGGGGAGCCGCCAAAGCCTGTGCCGCGTCCATGCCTTCGCGCGGCATTGCGCCGGTAAAGCCGTAGGCTTCGTAGAGCAGTTCCAACACGGGCGAGATGACGAATGCGCCGACGATACAGCCGATAATCAACGCAATCTGTTGTCTCCACGGCGTTGCTTTGAGCAGGTAGCCGGTTTTCAAGTCTTGCAGGTTGTCGTTGGAAATCGAGGCCACGCAGATCACTGCCGAGCCGCAGAACAAGGTCAGCGCCAGCAAGAATTTGCGGTTGGCTTCATCCGCCATCAAGCCGCCGGATTCACCCACGACCAACAACACCAACGAAATGATGACGATGGAAACGATGCCCACGCCCGAAATAGGGCTGGAAGACGAACCGACCAAACCCGCCATATAACCACAGGCGGCGGCAACCAGAAAGCCGATGATGGAAGCCAAAAGTGTACAAACGACCACCAAAAGCCAAGCCATACCGCCTGTAATGTGCGAATCGCCGATAAAGTGATAAAACGATACACCCAAAATCAGCATCATGGACAATACCCAAAAAATCATGGCTTTAGGTGACAAATCCTGTTCGGCGCGTTCCGCAGCAGGCGCGCCGCCGCCGAAACTCTTGAACGACATTTTCAGGCCTTCCAGCATCGGCTTGAGCAGCATCAAAAGCGTCCAAACCGCCGCGATACCGATGGTACCCGCGCCGATAAAGCGTACTTTTTCCTTCCACAGCTTCATCGCAAACGCCGCCATTTCCATATCGGCAGGCTGCGGAATGTGCGATGAAAAATACGGCACGGCAATACCCCAAGCAATCGAAATGCCCAACAGGATGGCGATGCCGCCCGTCAGTCCGACCAAGTAGCCCGCACCCAACAATGCCAGCGAAAACCCCATCGGCAGTTGGAAAATTGCCGTGCCGCTTTTAAACCAATAACTCGCGCTGTCGGCAATCACGCGCAAACCGTTGGAACAAAAGCTCATAAAGCCCGCCAACGCGCCGCCTGCCGCCAGCTCTTTGATGCCGCTGCCGCCCTGACGGCCTTCCTCTTCCTCGTGGCTGCCGACTTTCAAAATCTCCGCCGCCGCCACGCCTTCGGGATAAGGCAACTCGCTTTTCACCACCATCGCGTAACGCAGCGGAATAGTGAAAATCACCCCCAAAATCCCGCCGGCAATGCATAAAAGCGTCGTCTGCCAAAACGGGAAACCGCTCCAATAGCCCGCCATCAGCAAACCGGGCAGGACGAAGATGATGGTCGAAAGCGTACCCGCCGCAGAAGCCTGCGTCTGCACCATATTGTTTTCCAAAATATTGCTGCCTTTGAAAAACTTCAAAACCGCCATCGAAATCACCGCAGCCGGAATCGACGAAGCAAAGGTCAAACCGACTTTCAAACCGAGATAAACGTTTGACGCGGTAAAGATAACGGTAATCAGTGCACCGAGTATCATGCCCCGAAGCGTCAGCTCGCGGTAGTCCGCATAAGGATCGTGAGTGGATTGTGTCATCGTGGATAGCCTTTCGGTTGATAAAAAACTCTACGGCAGGTTCGAACCGGCTGCCGATTCTGCCTTTATGGTGTTGCGGCGGCAAGGAAATGTCAAGTTAGACAAAGAATGTGCAAAGAAAGCGGAAAAGTATAGTGGATTAAAATTGCAATGATACGGCGTTGCCAACACCCTTATGTACTACCCGTACACGGCGGGCGTTGCCGCCTTGTCTCATTTTTATTTTAATCCACTATAAAAGGTCGTCTGAAACCGGTGTCCGCATTTTCAGACGACCTTAACGGTTCAAATCGCCTCACCTAAACCTGAAAAACCTCCGAATCCCACCATTTATTCCTTCAATGACCGACCTTCCTTTATAAAAAAATCTGTCCATCCCGTTGACGGATCGTTCAGATTCAGAGCCTGCTCCGGATTTCAGACGACCTGTTGTCGCTTTTACGCCACTTCAAACAACTTTAAAGATAACGTCATTTCATGACAAAACCTTGCAATCGGCTTGCAATCGTGTTCCAGCCGTGATTTCAACCTGATAGATACAGGAAATTTCACTTCAGACGGCCCAAACGGATTGAATAGCCAAGATTTACACGGTAAACTTATACAATTAAAAAATTTTATGATTTACTCACTATTATGAAACCCGCCTTCGACATAAAGTCAGCCCGGCTTGACGTGCTGGCTATTTACCTGCATACCGCAGACTTGACCGAACTGGAAGAATTTTTGCGCCAACGCGCCGGTCAATACCAAGAATTGGATGTCGTCCCCTTCGTTTTGGATGTGCAGGATTTTGACCATCCTGAGTCATTGGACATCGGTTCCATGATTTCCCTTTTCGCCCGTTACGGCATGCAGATTCTGGGGCTGCGCCACGAAAGCGAATATTGGGCATCCTTCGCAGCACGTTACCATTTGGTTTTCAGCCGTAGCGACAAATCCGAGCCGCAACAGCCCAAAATCAACCAAGAGCCTGCACCCGTTCAGGCAACGGTCATCAACAACCCGACCGTCCTCATCAGCACACCTGTCCGCACCGGACAACAGGTTTACGCGGAAAACGGCGACCTTATCGTTACCGGCATCGTCAGCCAAGGTGCGGAACTCATTGCCGACGGAAACATTCATATCTATGCGCCCATGCGCGGCAGGGCGTTGGCAGGCGCGAAAGGCAACACCAACGCGCGCATCTTCATCCACTCCATGCAGGCGGAACTGGTCTCCGTAGCGGGCATCTACCGCAACTTCGAACAAGACCTGCCCGACCACCTGCACAAAAAAGCCGTACAGGTTTCATTGCAAGACAACCGCCTGGTTATCAGCGCAATCGACACAGAGTAACCATTCCAAGCATTTGATAAAGGAAACATCGTGACAAAAATCATCGTAGTAACTTCAGGCAAAGGCGGCGTAGGTAAAACCACGACCAGCGCCAGCATCGCAACCGGACTGGCTCTGCGCGGCCACAAAACAGCCGTCATCGACTTTGACGTCGGCTTGCGCAACCTCGACCTGATTATGGGTTGCGAACGACGTGTCGTTTACGACTTGGTCAACGTTATCCAAGACGAAGCCACGCTCAACCAGGCCCTGATTAAAGACAAAAACTGCGAAAACCTCTTCATCCTGCCCGCTTCGCAAACCCGCGACAAAGACGCATTGACCCGTGAAGGCGTCGAAAAAGTCATGCAGGAATTGAGCAGCGACAAAATGGGATTCGAATACATCATCTGCGACTCCCCCGCCGGTATCGAACAAGGCGCACTGATGGCGCTCTACTTCGCCGACGAAGCCATCGTTACTACCAACCCCGAAGTATCCAGCGTCCGCGACTCCGACCGCATTTTGGGCATCCTGCAAAGCAAATCCCGCAAAGCGGAACAAGGCGGCACCGTCAAAGAACACCTGCTGATTACCCGCTACTCACCCGAGCGCGTCAGCAAAGGCGAAATGCTGTCCGTACAAGACATTTGCGACATCCTGCGCATCCCGCTTTTGGGCGTGATTCCCGAATCGCAAAACGTCCTGCAAGCATCCAATGCCGGCGAACCTGTCATCCACCAAGACAGCGCGACTGCCGCAGAAGCCTACAAAGACGTTGTCGCACGCCTCTTGGGTGAAAACCGTGAAATGCGTTTCCTCGAAGCCGAGAAAAAAGGCTTCTTCAAACGACTGTTCGGAGGCTAAGTCATGTCATTAATGGATATGTTGTTCGGCAGAAAGCCGAAGACCGCTGCCGTTGCACGCGACCGCCTGCAAATCATCATTGCACAAGAGCGCGCCCAAGAAGGTCAAGCACCCGACTATCTGCCTACCCTGCGTAAAGAATTGCTGGAAGTATTGTCCAAATACGTCAACGTTTCTTTGGACGACATCCGCATTTCCCAAGAAAAACAGGACGGTATGGACGTTCTCGAATTGAACATCACCCTGCCTGAACAAAAAACGGAACAGAAAAAGGCTTAACACATGACCTTGACCGAATTGCGTTACATCGTAGCCGTCGCGCAGGAGCGTCATTTTGGACGTGCCGCGCGCCGCTGCTTTGTCAGCCAGCCCACCCTTTCCATCGCCATCAAAAAGCTGGAAGAAGAGCTGTCGGTGTCCCTGTTTGACCGCAGCAGCAACGACATCATCACCACTGAAGCGGGCGAACGCATCGTTGCCCAAGCCCGCCGTGTGCTGGAAGAAGCCGAGCTGATCAAGCACCTTGCCAGCGAAGAGCAAAACGAATTGGAAGGCGCATTCAAACTCGGTCTGATTTTTACCGTTGCCCCCTACCTTCTGCCCAAGCTCATCATTTCCCTGCGCGAAACTGCGCCGAAAATGCCCCTGATGCTTGAAGAAAACTACACGCACATCTTGACCGAATCGCTCAAACGCGGCGACATCGATGCCATCGTAGTCGCAGAACCCTTCCAAGAGCCTGGCATCGTTACCGAGCCTTTGTATGACGAGCCTTTCTTCGTCATCGTCCCCAAAGGGCACCATTTCGAAGAACTCGATGCCGTTACCACGCAAATGCTGGGTGAAGAACAGGTTTTGTTGCTGACCGAAGGCAACTGTATGCGCGATCAAGTCTTATCAAGCTGTTCCGAGCTTGCCGCCAAGCAGAAAATCCAAGGTCTGACCAACACCCTGCAAGGCAGCTCCATCAACACCATCCGCCACATGGTTGCCAGCGGCCTCGCCATCAGCGTCATGCCTGCTACCGCGTTGACTGAAAACGACCATTTGCTGTTCAGCATCATCCCGTTTTCAGGCTCCGTACCGCACCGCCGCGTCGTTTTGGCATACCGTCGGAACTTCGTCCGCCCCAAAGCATTGACTGCCTTGCGGACTGCCATTCTCAATTCCCATCTTCACGGCGTTACTTTTGTCCAAGAGTAAAGCGCATTGAATGCCGGGCATCGATGAAATCATGCACAGGGCTTTCAATCGTGATGATATTCAACAAGCCGTCGATTTTTTTCGGCGGCTTGTTTTTTGTGTCTCAGCAGATGGATAAGCCAGAAATCGTGTAGAACGTTCGATCAGATAAACTTGTGCTTTAATGCCTTAAAACATGGTTTCCTGCGAACTTGAGCAGGGTAAGGACTCAACAGTTTCCAATCGATAAGCCTACCATCTAATACGAAACGTCGTCTGAAAACCCCATTCAGACGACGTTTTATTTTTAATTGCCTTAAATCTCGCTACCACCGACGGTCAGTCCCGAATCAATCCGCAAGGTCGGTTGTCCGACACCGACAGGAACGCTCTGTCCGTCTTTGCCGCACACGCCGATACCACTATCCAGCGCGGTATCATTACCTATCATGGAAACATGTTTCAACACTTCAGGGCCGTTGCCGATGATGGTTGCGCCTTTGACAGGATATTGCAGTTTGCCGCCTTCGACCCACCATGCTTCGGATGCGCTGAAGACGAATTTGCCGCTGGTGATGTCCACCTGTCCGCCGCCGAAATTGACGGCGTAAATGCCTTTATCGATGGACGCGATGATTTCGTCGGGTTCGTAGCCGCCGTTTTCCATAAAGGTATTAGTCATGCGCGGCATAGGGGCGGAGGCATAGCTTTCGCGGCGGCCGTTGCCGGTGGATTGCGTACCCATCAGGCGGGCGTTGGTTTCGTCCTGCATATAGCCGACCAAGATGCCGTCCTCAATCAATACGGTGCGGCGTGTTTCATTGCCTTCGTCGTCGATATTGAGCGAACCGCGCCTGTCGGCAATGTCACCCTGATCAACGACGGTAACGCCTTTGGCGGCAACGCGCTCACCGATTCTGCCTGAAAAGACACTGGTTTCTTTGCGGTTGAAATCGCCTTCCAAGCCGTGTCCGACGGCTTCATGCAGCAACACGCCCGGCCAGCCGTTGCCCAAGACAACGGTCATTTCGCCTGCGAGCGCAGGGCGGGATTCGAGATTAATCAAGGCTTGTTTGACGGCAGAATCGACAAACTGCCGCACCAAAGTTTCATCAAAATAAGCCAAGTCGTAGCGACCGCCACCGCCTGCGCTACCCTGTTCGCGCCGGTCGCCCTGTTTGGCAATAACGGTAACGTTCAGGCGCACCATCGGACGAATATCTGCCGCGTATCTGCCATCAAGACGGGCGATGTAAATCATGTCGTATTCGCAGGTCAGTCCCGCCATCACTTGCACAATGCGCGGATCGGCGGCTTTGGCAAGCGTTTCCACTTTATTCAATAAGGCAACTTTGGCGGCAGAATCAAGACCGATGATGGGATTCAGCGTCGCATGAACGGATTTGCCGTGTGCAACGGATGGCACTTTGACAGAAGCTTCGCCGCCTGCCGCACCGATAACACGGACGGCTTGGGCGGAACGGTTGATCGAATCGATACACAAACTGTCCGCATAGGCAAAAGCGGTTTTTTCTCCCGAAACAGCGCGCACACCCACACCCTGATCGATTTGGAAACTGCCTGATTTGACGATGCCCTCTTCCAAATGCCAGCTCTCAAAAGCAGTGCGCTGGCAGTAAATGTCGGCGTAATCGACGTGATGCGCGCCGATGATGCTCAGGCTTTTGGCGAGCAGCTCGGGAGAAAGGTGATTGGCTTCGAGCAAATCGCGCTGTACGGTAGCGTAAGTTGAGTGCATGGTTTTCAGACGACCTTAAGGGCTGGATAAACTTGGGGCTTGATTATACGGCATTTGTTCTCTTTCTAGTCGAATAGATAACAAGCGCAATCAAGTTTCCGTACTGACCTGACAGGCGGCGGACTAAGCTGCATCATGCCTTACGATTTTCTTGAGATTGAACCGGAACGCTTGGACCGCTTTATACTTGAGGTCGTCTGAATCGGCTGCCTGCACATTCCATCCTATTCATTTGCATGAATAATCGGCTTGCCCTAGCCCGTTAAATCATGTTAGGTTATGATGTTTCTTTTTAATATGTGAACGGATGGTCTGAGGGTCGTCTGAAACGGAGAAAAGGCATGAATGCCGTAGTAGTTGCAGTAATCGTTATGCTCGTGTTGTCGCTGTCGCGGGTACACGTCGTATTGAGCCTGACTGTCGGTGCGTTCGTCGGCGGACTGGGGGCGGGAATGCCGCTGGAAAACATCGTGGATACCGCAGGCAATGTCACTCAGTCGGGGATTATTCCCGTGTTTAACGAAGGCTTGAAGGGCGGCGCGCGGATTTCTTTGTCTTATGCGATGCTCGGTGCGTTTGCGATGGCGATTACCTATTCGGGGCTGCCGCAGCAGCTTGCGGGCGGCATTATCCGCAAACTCAACAACAGTCAGGATGCCGCGAAAGGCGAAAGTTCGGTGAAATGGACGCTGTTGCTGATTATTTTGGCGATGGGCATTATGAGTCAAAACGTCGTGCCTATCCATATCGCGTTTATTCCGATGATTATTCCGCCGCTTTTGCTGGTGTTTAACCGTTTGAAAGTCGACCGCCGCCTGGTGGCGTGTGTGATTACGTTCGGTTTGGTGACGACTTATATGTTCCTGCCTTACGGCTTCGGTACGATTTTCTTGAACGACATCCTCTTGGGCAACATCAAATCTGCGGGCATGGATGTAAAAGACATCAGTGTCATGCACGCGATGGCGATTCCTGCGCTGGGTATGGTGGCGGGGCTGCTGGCGGCGTTTGTCCACTACCGCAAATCACGCATTTATCAAACCAATACTGTCGATACGGAAGACAACCGCGAAGCATCCGAACAGCCCCAGCCTTCGGCTTACCGCAGTCTGGTGGCGGCAATCGCGATCGGTGTGTGTTTTGCGATTCAGTTGATGTATAAAGATTCGCTGGTGTTGGGCGCGATGTTGGGTTTTGCCGTCTTCATGATGCTCGGTGTGATGAACCGCAATGCCGCCAGCGATGTGTTCGGCGAAGGCATCAAAATGATGGCGATGGTCGGTTTCATCATGATTGCAGCGCAAGGTTTTGCGGCAGTCATGACCGCGACAGGCGAGATCAAACCGCTGGTTGAACACAGTATGCAGCTTTTCGGCGGCAATAAAGGCATGGCGGCATTTGCCATGTTGTTTGTCGGATTATTGGTCACCATGGGCATCGGCTCTTCTTTCTCCACTTTGCCGATTATTACCGCGATTTATGTGCCGCTGTGTATCAGCCTCGGCTTCTCGCCGCTGGCAACCGTCGCCATCGTCGGTACGGCGGGCGCGTTGGGCGATGCCGGTTCGCCCGCGTCCGACTCGACGCTCGGCCCGACCATGGGTCTGAACGCCGACGGACAACACGACCACATCCGCGACTCCGTCATCCCAACCTTTATCCACTACAATATCCCGCTGATGATTGCCGGCTGGATTGCCGCGATGGTGCTGTAAATGAGCGAAATGGACGAATTGGAACACCGCATCATCGAGCTGGAAATCCAAACCGCGCTTCAGGAAGACTTAATCGGCAGCCTGAACGATACGGTGGCGAAAATGCAGCAGACGCTGGATTTGCAGCAGGCGCAGTTGAGGCTGCTTTATCAGAAAATGCAGGACAAAGGCGCAAACGGAGAGCGCGAACCTTACAGCCTGCGTGATGAAATTCCGCCGCATTATTGAAGCGGAAATATGAAAGAAGGTCGTCTGAAAAATGGTTTTCAGACGACCTTCAAATTTTAAAACCCAAATTAAAATGACGAACCTTCCTGTTTCAAAAATTCCGCCTCTTCCTCCGTGCTTTCACGCCCCAATACGGCATTGCGGTGCGGATAGCGTCCGAAGCGGTCGATGATGACTTTGTGTTTGATTTCAAAATCCAATGCGTGTCCGTCGGTATAGCGTTCAAACAGCGGAACGGCTTGTTCGTGGACAACTTGGCTTTCGCTGTGCATCAACGGCATAAGCATGAAATGGCGTTCGTATAGCAAGAGGTCGACGAAACCGGGCTGACGGACGGCTTCTTGGGCAAGGATAAGTGCGGCCAAATCTTGGGCAAATGCTTGAGGACTGTTGCGAAACAGGTTGCGCGAGAATTGGTCGAGCAGGATGATTTCGGCGAGCCTGCCTTGCAGGGTGTCGCGCCAGTGTGCAAGCTCGCCACGGACCGCCTGTTGCCAGACATCAAAAAATCGCGCGCGAATTTCGGCATCGAATTCATCGTTTTTGGCAAACAGAAAAGGACGGTTTTCTTCGACAAACCAGAAGTCTAAGACGGTTTGGGGTGTCATGAACATTCCTTGCAATAGAGGATTATAGTGGATTAAATTTAAATCAGGACAAGGCGACGAAGCCGCAGACAGTACAGATAGTACGGAACCAATTCACTTGGTGCTTCAGCACCTTAGAGAATCGTTCTCTTTGAGCTAAGGCGAGGCAACGCCGTACTGGTTTAAAGTTAATCCACTATATTAAGTGCAAGGTCGTCTGAAAAACCGAATCAAAGTTTTCAGACGACCTTTTTGATTACGCCGATATCTCGACAACTTTTGATTAATCCACCCGCTCCAACTGACTTTTATGAACATACCCTTGGGTAGTCGTATCTTTTAATTGAACGAGGTACCAATCCTTACGAACGGTTTTCAATTTTTCTACTATGGCGTTGTCGTCCAAGCGTTTGATTATGTCGGCATGGGTATCCGGTTGGCTCCTGAGGTTAACCTTATGGCTATCTGTGGATTTAACGATGAAATCATTATTCATAATCAACGAGTAAATACAGCCCGAATCAGGGATTTGTTTAGCCGTTGTTTTTGGGATTTTTTCAAATTTTATAAGTTTGGCAGAATAATATTTACCGTCACAAATGACTTCCGTACCCACTTTACCCATAGTAATTTGGGCAGGCTGTTTGACAGAATCTTCCTGATAGACGTAAAAATTCGGCGGAAGCACCAATTCTTTCAAAACAGCAGCTTGCTGCGATTTGCTCAAATTAAGGGAGATTCGGTTTTGATTCGATATTTTGGTGTCTTCAGGAATAAAGTCAAAATATAAAACCCTTTGACTCCGAGCATTACCATCTAAACTTTTACCCCAATAAACCCACAGCATGCCTTTTTGAGGAACGCCTTGTGCAAATGTCAGCTGCAATACGCTCAAAATAAAGCTGACAAAAATACAATAAATAAATTGTTTATTTTTCAAAGCCATTTTCAATCATGCTCAAAGCCTGCCTGCTGAAATCTCCATTCAGTCATCCGGCAGCAATATCGTTGATCATTGGATATGGTAACAATAGAAGGTCGTCTGAAAACAATGAAACGCCTCTAATGATACAACCTCATAATTACTTCGCCAATTCTTTGTCGATTTCCTGATAAAGCTCAGCGAAGTTCGGCTCGCCGACAAAGGTTTTCAGGATTTCGCCTTTTTTATTGATCAGGAAAGAAGTCGGGTAAACCTGCGTACCGAACGCTTGGGCGGCGGCTTTATCGGCATCAAACATGACGGTAAAAGGCAAGCCGTATTCTTTGACGTATTGGTTTACGCTTTCCAACGGGTCTATCGGTTGGGCAATGCCGAGGACTTGAAAGTCTTTGCCTTGATAGTCTTTGGACATTTTGATGACTTTGGGCATTTCGCTGACACAGCCCGGGCAGGAGGGGAACCAGAAATTGATGAAGCTGACTTTGCCTTGCAAATCGGCATTGGACACTGGTTTGCCTTGCAGGTCGGACAAAGAGAATGCGGGAGTAGGTTTATTATCCGGAATAAGGACGATGGCAAGCAGCGCGCCGATAATGGCAACTGCGGCAATGGTAATGAGCTTTTTCATGCTTCGGCGTATTGTTTTAAAAGGGTAAAGAGAGGTTCGGGAATGCTGATGCTTCGCCCGCTTTCTGCACTGACAACCATCAAAGTACTTTCGGCTTCGACGGCATTTTTACCGCTGGGCAAAACGATGTTTTGGGTAAGGATAATATGACGCGAAGTCAGCTCTTTCAGACGACCTTCAAAGCGCAATATGTCGCCATCGACGGCGGCACGACGATAACGGATGTCGGTGCGGACAACCACCAGCATCAAGCCGTCGATTTCGGACAATAAACCGTGTTCTTCAAAAAACGCCCAGCGCGCTTCTTCGAGAAATTCGAGATAGCGCGCGTTGTTGACATGACCGTAGCCGTCAAGATGGTAATTGCGGACACGGATATTCATCAGTTCAGATTGAAGGGTTGAAAGGCTTCACGGGCGAGCGGTTCTTGCTCGAGGTCGGTGATAACGGTAGAAAGCTGGATGTCGAACCATTCGTTGAAAATATCTGCATTCAAATCAGGCCATTCGCTTTCATCTTCGCACCAATCGGCAAGTTCGGCAGCAAAAATGTCTTCAAACCGCGCTTCGATTTCGTCCCATACTTCGTCGGCGGTTTCACACGGACGAACGAGATAAGAATTGGCATCGGCTTGAATATCTTCAAGGGTCAAACCATCAAGATGATTACCGGGCAGGGTTTGCAGCCAGTTCCAAAAAGGATCGAGCGGGATGAGCAGGAAGACGCTGCGGTTGACTTCGTACATGATGTTTTCCTTGGTTTCAGATAAGGGAATGATATAGCAAAGGCCGTGGAAACGCCATCTTTGCCGACTGAAGGATAGATAAGTTGGAGCAAAGCGATGTTTAAACTGCAACCCGTTTTCTGCTTCATTACTTTTTTGTAAATCTGATTGCCGCTCTTTTCTCTTGTTGAATCAGCAAGACAAACTAAGATTTGAAAAAACCTGCTTCTTCCAACACTGCATTTGCAACCAGTGTATCGGTATCTTTTCTCAATAATAAGTGCAGCTCATGAAAATCTTGTTTCAAGCGGGCAACTGCTTCCGGATGTTCATACCAATAAATCATGGCTTCCGCCAATTTTTCAGGCGTGGTATCGTGTTGCAAAAGCTCTGGAACAGCACATTTGTTCAGCAAAATATTGGGCAAACCGACATGTGGCACTTTAATTTTACGCTTCACATAAGCATAAGTCAGAGGAGATATTTTATAGCTGATCACCATAGGACGTTTACACAAAGCCACTTCCAGCGTTGCCGTCCCGCTGGTCACCAAAACTACATCTGCCGCGGTACAAACAGTATCTGCTTGTTTATCAACCAGCGTAATAGGAAGACCCGAGAATTGTGCAGAGGCAAGAATTTTTGATATACGACGATGGGTTGCTTGCGTAGCAACCGGCATAAGAAATTGAGCCTGCGGGTAGCGTTTCAACAAAAGTAATGCTGTTTGAAAAAACACAGGAGCCATGTAATCAATTTCGCTCACACGACTGCCTGGCATCAAGGCAAATACTGGGACTGACGATGCAACACCCAACTGAAGACGTGCAGAAGATTGATCAACATCTACAGGCATCGTTTGAGCCATCGGATGACCGACAAACTCTGCCTTACCACCGGCATCCAAATAGAGCTGTGGTTCCATTGGGAAAAGGCATAACACCCGATTAACTTGATGAACGATTTTGTTAACTCGCTCACGTCTCCACGCCCAAACAGAAGGGCTGACATAGTGAACCGTTGGAATACCCGTTTTCTTAAGTTTTTCTTCCACCCAAAGATTAAAATCAGGTGCATCAATCCCAACAAAAACATCCGGTTTTATGCGGATAAGGTCATTAACTAGACCTTTTCGGATTTTCAAGATTTCAGGCAAACGTTTAACTACCTCAACAAAGCCTCGTACTGCCAATTTTTCTTGGTCATATAGACTTTCAAATCCTTCCGCCTTCATACGTTCGCCACCAATGCCAATAAATTTAGCATCAGGACAACGTTTTTTAATCGCACAAATAAGATGTGCACCAAGCAGATCACCCGATGCCTCAGCAACACTCATTGCAATCGTGAGAGAAGTAGTCATATAAAATTATGGGATACAAAAAAGAATTTGGTAAGTGTAATACCTGACGGCAAAGAAGTTCTTAGTTAAATTTCAATTATAGAGACCTTTGCAAAAATAGTCTGTTAACGAAATTTGACTCATAAAAATACGCTAAAAATTTTCAATTGACCAAAACCTTTATGATTTTGAGTAAAAGCTAGGAAAAATCAGAAAGGTTTTTCATTTTGAAAATGGTATTAAACATAGAATTTTAGTAACTTATATTATTTAAAATATCTCTTACAATATGATACTGGAAAGAAATACTCTATCTATGGCAAACCCACTTACCCATCATTACAAAACAAAAAGAATGAATTCAATATACCGAGAGTATTTTAAATAGAGTATTTTAAATAGAGTATTTTAAATAGAGTATTTTAAATAGAGTATTTTAAATAGAGTATTTTAAATACTCAAAAGGTAGCTTGCATATAATAAAACACCATTTGAGAAAACAAATGGTGTTTTATTATGGTGTATTAGATTACTCGGCAGCTTCTGCTGCTTTGTCTACTAATTCAATCAATGCCAAAGGTGCATTGTCGCCTTTGCGGAAACCATATTTCAGCACACGAACATAACCGCCATTACGGGCAGCAAAACGTGGACCTAACTCATCAAACAATTTAACTACAACATCACGATCACGAGTGCGGTCAAATGCCAAACGACAGTTTGCTAAGGAAGGTTTTTTACCCAATGTAATTAAGGGCTCAACTACGCGGCGTAATTCTTTAGCTTTAGGCAAAGTTGTCACAATAGTCTCGTGAGTCAACAATGAGTTCGCCATATTACGCAGCATTGCAGCGCGATGGCTGCTTGTACGGTTTAATTTGCGGTTACCATTACGATGACGCATGTCATTATCCTTTAATCTTCAAACTTACGGCTTTTCTAAGCCTACAGGCGGCCAAGCTTCCAATTTGGAACCTAGTGTCAAGCCTTTAGATGCCAACACTTCTTTGATTTCATTCAAAGATTTACGACCCAAATTCGGAGTTTTAAGAAGCTCTGTTTCAGTACGTTGAATCAAATCGCCGATATAATAAATATCTTCAGCTTTCAGACAATTAGCTGAACGTACAGTTAATTCCAAATCATCTACCGGACGCAGCAGGATAGGGTCAATAGGAGGAGCTTTTTCTTCAACTTCTTCTACTGGAGTACCTTGCAAATCAGCAAAGATAGACATTTGATCAATTAAAATACGAGCAGCACTACGTACAGCTTCTTCAGGATCAATAGAACCATCAGTTTCAATATCCAAAACCAATTTATCTAAATCCGTACGCTGCTCTACGCGTGCAGGTTCAACTTCAAAGCTAACACGACTGATGGGCGAAAAGCTCGCATCCAACTGAATTGCACCAATCTGGCGGTTTTCATCGCGCACAACACGACGACCGGAAACAGATTGATAGCCACGCCCCTGCTCAACTTTGATTTCCATCTCAATTTGACCATTCTCGGCCAAATGACAAATAATATGCTCAGGATTTAAAATTTCCACATCATGTGGCAATTCGATATCACCGGCAACTACTGTACCGGCCCCTGACTTTTTCAAAGTTAACTGAACTTGGCCACGCCCATGCAGCTTAAATACAATACCTTTGACATTCAACAAAATATCGACGACATCTTCTTGAACGCCATCAACAGTAGAGTATTCGTGCAATACACCGGAAATGGCCACTTCAGTAGGAGCAAAACCATTCATGGATGACAGTAAGATACGACGCAAAGCATTACCTAAAGTATGACCAAAACCGCGCTCAAACGGCTGCATGGATACTTTTGCACGAGTTGTAGATAAAGTATCGACATCAATTTGACGAGGTTTCAAAAATTCGGTTGTGCTATTTTGCATTTAACTGTCCCTCACTGAGCTAGCGTTATTTAGAGTAGAATTCTACCACCAGCTGTTCATTAATATCGCCAGTTAATTCTGAACGATCCGGCATATTTTTAAATACGCCTTCCAATTTGTCTGCATCAACAGAAACCCAGCTTGGTAAACCGATTTGAGTTGCCAAACTTAAAGCTTCCTGAATACGAACCTGTTTTTTAGCTTTCTCACGAACAGCTACAACATCACCGGCTTTAACTTGGAAAGAAGGAATATTTACAACCTGACCGTTAACGGTAATTGCTTTATGAGAAACCAGCTGACGCGCCTCAGCACGAGTCGAGCCAAATCCCATGCGATATACTACATTATCCAAACGAGACTCTAACAATTGCAGCAGCAATTCACCAGTAGAGCCTTTACGTCGATCTGCTTCTGCAAAATAGCGACGGAATTGACGTTCCAATACGCCATAAATACGACGAATCTTTTGCTTCTCACGCAATTGCAAACCATAGTCGGACAAACGCGGTTTTTTTGCGCCATGCTGACCAGGAGCGGAGTCCAGTTTACATTTAGAATCTAAAGAACGACGAGCACTCTTCAGAAATAAATCAGTGCCTTCTCGACGTGCTAATTTACATTTAGGGCCAATATAACGTGCCATGTTTCAATCACTCCTTTAAATACGACGTTTTTTAGGCGGACGGCAACCGTTATGAGGCAACGGAGTAACGTCGGTAATACTGGTAATTTTAAAACCAAGAGCGTTGAGTGCACGTACAGAAGACTCTCGACCGGGACCAGGGCCTTTTATACGAACTTCTAAATTTTTAACGCCATATTCTTGGGCAACTTTACCAGCTGCTTCTGCAGCCACTTGAGCTGCAAACGGTGTACTTTTACGAGAACCTTTAAAACCAGCGCCGCCAGAGGTAGCCCAAGACAATGCATTGCCTTGACGGTCAGTGATTGTAATGATGGTATTGTTGAAAGAAGCATGTACATGCACAATACCTTCGCTTACGGTTTTACGTACTTTTTTACGTACACGCGAAGCTGTGTTTGCTTTAGCCATTAATAAAATTCCTTAAAAATTATTTTTTACCAGCAATCGCTTTACGCGGACCTTTGCGGGTACGAGCGTTTGTGCGAGTGCGTTGACCACGACAAGGCAAACCTCGACGATGACGGAAACCACGGTAACAACCCATGTCCATCAATCGTTTGATGCTCATCGTTACCTCACGGCGCAAATCGCCTTCCACTTCATACTTGGCAACTTGTTCACGCAAAGCGTCTAATTGAGCCTCGTCCAAATCTTTTGCTTTTGTAGTGGGAGCAATATTTGCTGCCTCGCAAATTAATTTAGCACGAGTAGCACCGATACCATAAATAGCCTGCAAGCCAATTACGATATGTGCATTATTAGGGATATTTACCCCTGCAATACGAGCCATATTTTTTCCTTTAAACGGCAAAGTTCGTCACTATACCACAAAGTCTTGCTAAAAGAAAAGTTCCCTTAACCTTGACGCTGTTTGTGACGAGGATCAGTACAAATTACACGAACCACTCGATTACGACGGATAATCTTACAGTTGCGGCAAATTTTCTTTACAGACGGTTGTACACGCATTATCTTTCCTTATATCGTTTTATCTAGCTCGGAAGACAATCCGAGCTCGAGTTAAATCATAAGGTGTCAGTTCTACCGTCACCTTATCCCCAGGAGAGATCCGGATATAATGCATACGCATTTTCCCGGAAATATGACCTAATACAATATGGTCATTCTCAAGCTTTACTTTAAAAGTTGCGTTAGGTAGAGTTTCAAGAATCTCCCCCTGCATTTGTATGGTATCTTCTTTAGCCATAATTCTACTTACGTGATAAAGATTTCATATCAAGACCGCTCATTAAACTCTCATATTGCTGAGTCATGCGGTAAGAGTTAATTTGGGTACTAAAGTCCATTGTCACCACGACTAAAATCAGTAAAGATGTACCACCCAAATAAAAAGGAACATTCAAAGCTGTTGTCAAAAATTCTGGAATTAAACAAATAGTTGTAATATATAATGCACCAAACAAAGTGAGGCGTAATACAACCTGCTCCAGATACTGAGAAGTTTGCTTACCAGGTCGAATTCCCGGCACAAAAGCACCGCTTTTCTTCAAATTCTCTGCCATTTCTTTTGGGCTAAAAACCAAGGCTGTATAAAAATAGCAGAAGAAAATAATTGTCACTGTAAATAACAAAATATATAAAGCTTGCCCATGCTGAAGCAAACCAGCAATTTTATGCAACAAACTGCCCGTATCATTAGAACCAAACCAGCTTAACAAAGTGGATGGAAACAAAATAATACTTGACGCAAAAATAGGAGGAATGACGCCTGCCATATTCAACTTAAAGGGCATATGTGTATTAGAACCTTGCATTACACCACTACCAACTTGGCGTTTCGCATAATGCACGGGAACTTTACGCTGCGCACTTTCAAAATATACAACAATATAAATTAATAGCAATGCACCAATAACAATTGACACAGCCGTAGGCATACCAATTGATCCTTGACTCGTTAAAGCTAATAATCTTGCTATACCGGAAGGAATACCGGCAGCGATACCAGCAGTAATAATCAAGGAAATTCCATTCCCAATCCCACGCTCCGTAATCTGCTCACCTAACCACATCAGGAACATTGTACCTGTGACTAAGCTCACTACCGTAGAAATATGGAACTCCAAAGAATTAGTGACAACTACACCTTGCTGAAATACAAAGGTAGCCACACCAAAACTCTGTAAGATGGCTAATAGCACTGTACCGTATCTTGTATATTTTGTAATAACTTTTCGACCTGCCTCCCCTTCCTTTTTTAATGCCTTTAAAGAAGGAATAATTTCAGAGGCCAACTGAACAATTATTGATGCTGAAATATATGGCATTATGCCAATTGCGAATATACTAAAGCGCTCTAACGAACCACCAGAAAACATGTTCAACATGCCTAGTATGCCGTTCCCAGCGCTTTCGTATAATTTAGCTAAAGCAACAGCATCTACGCCAGGTACAGGGATATGGGCTCCAATACGAAAAACAATTAACGCCCCTAAAAGAAACGTTAGACGTTTTTTTAGATCTCCAAATTTGGACAAGCCTGATAAAGATTGTTGATTAGCCACTATAATGCAAGCCTTATTCTTCCACTTTACCACCAGCAGCTTCAATTGCTGCTTTAGCCCCTTTAGTGGCTTTAATGCCCCTCAGGACAACAGCTTTTGAAAGCACACCAGAGGCAATAACTTTCACATTGGAAACAGTTGTAGGAACCAGCCCAGCTTGCTTGAGAACTAATACATCAATCTCATTCACAGCGAGCAAGTTCAATTCACTCAAACGAATCTCAGCATTAGCAGCAGCAGTCAAAGATTTGAAACCACGTTTTGGCAGGCGACGTTGCAAAGGCATTTGACCGCCTTCGAAACCTACTTTATGAAAACCACCAGAACGGCTTTTTTGACCTTTATGACCACGGCCACCAGTTTTACCTAAACCACTACCAATACCACGACCTACACGACGACGAGCGTGAGTAGCCCCCTCAGCAGGTTGAATAGAATTTAGAAACATATCAAGACTCCACTTTCAACAAGTAGCTGATTTTGTTAATCATACCACGGTTTTCAGGGGTATCTAAAACCTCTACTGTATGCTCGCGATGGCGCAAACCTAAACCACGAGCACATGCACGATGAGATTCAATTGTACCAATCAGGCTCTTCACCAATGTAACTCTAATCTTTTTTTGCTCAGTCATGGTTTGCTCCCAAAATGTCTTCCACTGTTAGGCCACGTTTAGCAGCGATATCAGCAGGTGTATATAACTTAGACAAGCCGTCTAATGTAGCTCGTACAATGTTATAAGGGTTTGTAGAACCATGCACTTTAGCAGAAATGTTATGAATACCCATAGCATCAAAAACTAAGCGCATAGGACCACCTGCCTTTACACCACTACCTTCTTTAGCGGGTTGCATAAAGACTTTAGTAGCGCCATGACGTCCAATAACCTCATGATGAATCGTACCATTTTTTAGAGGTACTTTAATCATAGAGCGACGAGCCTGATCCATTGCTTTTTGAACAGCTACTGGCACTTCTTTTGACTTACCTTTACCCATACCAATACGACCATCCCCATCACCAACAACAGTTAGCGCAGAGAAAGCCATGATACGACCACCTTTAACTACTTTAGTTACGCGATTAACTGCGACCATTTTTTCAATCAGGCCGTCACCACGTTCTTCAATTTCATGTTTTGCCATCTGAAAGTCTCCAATTATTAGAAGCTTAAACCATTTTCACGTGCAGCTTCAGCCAAAGCTTTCACACGACCGTGATATTGGAAACCTGAACGATCAAAAGCAACTTTTTCTACGCCTACTGCTTTAGCTTTCTCAGCAATGCGCTTTCCTACTACTGCAGCTGCCTCAACGTTGCCACCAGATTTCAGACTACCACGCACTTCAGCTTCCAATGTAGAGGCTTGAGCCAATACTTTATCACCTTCAGCACTAATTACTTGAGCATAAATATGATTATTGCTACGAAACACACATAATCTTACCATTTTCAAGTCCGCAATACGTGCACGGGTTTTGCGTGCACGACGGAGTCGGGTTGTATGTTTATCCATTAGTGAACCTCAATTATTTTTTCTTGGCTTCTTTCATCACTACCACTTCACCTACATAACGAACACCCTTACCTTTATAAGGCTCAGGAGAACGGAATGCACGAATTTCAGCAGCGACTTGACCAACTACTTGTTTATCTGCACCAGTCAAAACGATCTCTGTTTGGCTAGGAGTTTGAACAGAAACACCTTCAGGCATTTCATATACGATTGGATGAGAAAAACCCAAAGACAAATTCAAAACTTTGCCTTGAGCTTGAGCACGGTAACCCACACCAATCAATTGTAGTTTTTTCTCAAAACCTTCTGAAACACCTTTAACCATATTATTAACTAATGCACGAGCAGTACCTGACATAGCATTTGCCTGCTTACTGTCATTTTTTGCAGCAAAAGTTAATTTACCATCGTTTAATTCAATGGCGACATTAGAAGGCAAAGGAAAGGCCAACTCGCCATTCTTACCCTTGATAACCAATGCTTCTGTTCCAAATTTTACTTCTACACCAGCAGGAACAGTCACTGGGTTTTTTGCGACACGTGACATTTACTTTTCTCCACTAGGCTACGATGCACAACAACTCACCACCGACGCCCTCAGAACGAGCCTTGCGGTCAGTCATCACACCTTTAGAAGTACTAACAATAGCGATACCCAATCCATTCATAACATTGGGAATTTCGCTAGAAGCTTTGTAAATACGCAAACCTGGACGTGAAACACGTTGAATTTGCTCAATCACAGGACGGCCTGCATAATATTTCAATTGAATTTCCAATACCGGCTTCGCATCAGCAGAAACCGAAAAATCCTCGATATAACCTTCTTCTTTCAAGACTTTTGCAATTGCACACTTTAATTTAGAGGAAGGCATGGCAACTGCTACCTTATTGGCACGTTGCGCATTACGAATACGAGTCAACATATCGGAAATAGGATCATGCATACTCATTATTAATACTCCTATTACCAGCTAGCTTTAACAACACCGGGAATCTCGCCACGCATAGCGATTTCACGGATTTTAATACGACCCAAACCGAATTTACGGAAAGTACCACGAGGACGACCTGTCAAAGCACAACGACGGCGTTGACGTACAGGAGCTGCATTACGCGGAATGGATTGGAATTTCAGACGAGCTTCAAAACGCTCCTCTTCAGTTGCATTCGCATCATTAATAACAGCAAAAATTGCCTCACGTTTGGCTGCAAACTTTTTCGCCAGAGCTTGACGTTTCAGTTCACGATTAATAAGTGCTTTCTTAGCCATGATTATCCTTTAAACGGAAACTTGAACAGTGACAATAAAGCTTTAGCTTCCTCATCAGTTTTTGCAGTAGTTGTAATAGTAATATTCAAACCACGCAAAGCATCAATTTTATCGTATTCAATTTCCGGGAAAATGATTTGCTCGCGAACACCCATGTTGTAATTACCACGACCATCAAATGATTTGCCACTTACACCACGGAAGTCACGTACACGAGGTAATGCAATAGTAATCAAACGATCCAAGAATTCAAACATTTGATCACGGCGCAATGTTACTTTGCAACCGACAGGATAATTATCGCGAATCTTAAAACCTGCGATAGATTTACGAGCAACAGTAACGACTGGTTTTTGACCAGCAATTTTCTCTAAGTCAGATACCGCATGTTCCATAACTTTTTTATCTGCAACAGCTTCTCCGACACCCATATTTAAAGTAATTTTTTCAATACGGGGAACTTCCATTACTGACTTGTAACCAAATTGTTTAATCAGTTCAGGAACAACTGTATCTTTATAAAACTCTCTCAAACGAGCCATGTTATCTCCTTATGCTCCAATAACAGAGCCATTTGATTTGAAGAAACGAACGCGCTTAACTTTGCCTTCATTCTCAATCAGTTTAATACCAACACGGTCTGCTTTATTAGTTTCCGGATTCAGGATTGCAACATTAGAAATATCCAACGGCATTTCTTTAGCAACAATACCACCCTCAATACCACGCATCGGATTAGGTTTTTGGTGACGTTTTACGACGTTAACACCTTCAACAACAATTTTACCACCCAATACGCGAACTACTTGACCTTGCTTACCTTTATCCTTACCAGTGATCACAACAACTTGGTCACCTTTAATGATTTTATTCATCGCGCTATTCCTTATAACACTTCAGGCGCCAATGAAACGATTTTCATAAATCGCTCAGTACGCAACTCACGGGTTACCGGACCAAAAATACGTGTACCCAGAGGTTCAAGTTTATTGTTTAACAACACGGCGGCGTTGTTATCGAATTTAATCAACGCACCATCAGGACGACGCACACCTTTAGCAGTACGAACAACAACTGCATTGTACACATCACCTTTTTTGACACGACCACGTGGGGCTGCATCTTTAACTGCGACTTTAATAATATCGCCAACAGAAGCGTAGCGACGCTTAGATCCGCCCAATACCTTGATACACATCACGCGACGCGCACCAGAGTTATCAGCCACATCTAAGATGGTCTGCATTTGAATCATATTTGTACCTTTAAATTAACCAACTTAATTTACCATTTTCATATAGCTCGCCCACCTATTTAAATTAAGCTAACTAAATGAAACCATCACGGTTCTAGTAAACCAGTCTTGGATCCCGAAGGGAAGAAACTTTCAGAAGAAACTGAAAGATAAGAAACGAAGTTTACACGCAAATTCACTTTGGCGCAACACTTCGTTTCTTATTAAAGCCAACTGTCTTAATTCTTAAACAGTACGTGCTTTCTCAACCAGTTCTTTAACAACCCAAGATTTGGTTTTTGACAGTGGACGAGATTCCGCAATTACTACTACATCACCAATTCCATATTGATTATTTTCATCATGGGCATGGATTTTAGTTGATAAACGGATGATTTTACCATACAGAGGGTGTTTCACTTTACGCTCAACCAGCACTGTAACAGTTTTGTCCATTTTGTCGCTTACCACTTTGCCTTGCAAAGTACGAACATTTTTATTTTCGCTCATTACTTAGCACCTTTTTCAGTTAAAATGGTTTTAATACGAGCAATATCGCGACGTACACGTTTTAATTCGCTTGGCTTACCCAATTGACCAGTTGCGTTTTGCATACGTAAGCCAAACTGAGCTTTCAACAAGTCCAACAAATCTGCATTTAATTGCTCAATAGATTTGTCTTTCAATTCATTTGCTTTCATTATTGACCTACCTGTCTTACTACAAAGGTCGTAGGAATAGGCAATTTGGCAGCAGCCAATTCAAATGCTTCACGAGCCAAAGCCTCTGGAACACCGTCCATCTCATACAACACTTTGCCTGGTTTGATTTCGGCAATGTAATATTCCACGTTACCTTTACCGCCACCCATACGAACTTGAATAGGTTTTTCAGTAATTGGTTTATCAGGGAATACACGAATCCAAATACGACCACCACGTTTAATGTGGCGAGTCATTGTACGACGAGCAGCTTCGATTTGGCGGGCAGTCAAACGACCACGACCAACGGCTTTCAAACCGAACTCACCGAAACTTACTTTGTTACCGCGAGTAGCAATACCAGTATTGCGACCTTTTTGTTGCTTGCGGTATTTCAGTCTAGTTGGCTGCAGCATTACGTCCACCTGCCTTTCTTTGTTTCTTTTCATGCTCAGGTTTAGCTGAAGTCTTTACATTACCTTCAGTATAGACCCAAACTTTCAGACCCAGCACGCCATAAGTGGTATGGGCTTCGCTAGTCGCATAATCTACGTTGGCACGCAAAGTATGCAGAGGTACACGACCTTCACGATACCATTCGCTACGAGCAATATCTGCACCATTCAGACGACCTGAGGTCATAATCTTGATACCTTTTGCTCCTGAACGCATAGCATTTTGCATAGCGCGCTTCATAGCACGGCGGAATTGAACGCGTTTTTCCAATTGCTGAGCAATACCATCAGCAATAATTTGTGCATCCAATTCAGGTTTACGGATTTCTTCGATATTCACATGAACAGGCACGCCCATCAAGGCTTGCAAATCACGTTTCAGAACTTCGATATCCTCACCTTTTTTACCAATTACTACTCCTGGACGGGCAGAGTGGATGGTAATGCGTGCAGATTTTGCAGGACGTTCAATAACTACGCGACCAACAGAAGCATTCGCCAATTTTTTACGCAGGTAGTTACGAACATCAATGTCTTGTTTCAAAACAGCAGAAAAGTCGGTGCTTTTAGCAAACCATTTTGAAGCCCAGTCTTTAGTTACCGCCAGGCGAAAGCCTGTAGGGTTAATCTTTTGTCCCATAGCTTTTCCTTAGTTGCCCACTGTCACATTGATATGACAAGTTTGTTTTTCAATGCGGTTACCGCGACCTTTGGCACGAGCTTGGAAACGTTTCAAGCTTGGACCTTTGTCAACAAAGATAGTGACCACTTTCAACTCATCAATGTCGGCACCGTTATTGTGCTCGGCATTAGCAATAGCTGATTCCAATACTTTTTTAATCAACTCAGCACCTTTTTTAGGGCTGAAAGTCAAAATATTCAAAGCTTGGGCAACGTCTTTACCACGAATCAAATCAGCTACCAAACGAGCTTTTTGAGCTGAAATACGGGCATTTTTATGTTGTGCATTTACTCTCATGATTCACCTTATTTCTTTTTAGCCTTTTTATCAGCCAAGTGGCCTTTAAAGGTACGGGTCAATGAGAATTCACCTAATTTATGACCAACCATGTTATCGCTGATAAACACAGGCACATGGGTGCGGCCGTTGTGTACAGCAATGGTCAGACCGATAAAATCAGGCAGAATGGTAGAACGACGAGACCAAGTTTTAATCGGGCGCTTGTCGTTGCTTGCACGAGCAGCATCTACTTTTTTCAGCAAATGCAGGTCTACATATGGGCCTTTTTTCAATGAACGAGCCATACTAATTAACCTTTATTTGAGTAACGACGACGAACAATCATGTTATCCGTGCGTTTGTTATTACGAGTGCGGTAGCCTTTAGCAGGAGTACCCCATGGGCTAACCGGTTCGCGAGCTTCACCGGTACGACCTTCACCACCACCATGCGGGTGATCGACAGGGTTCATGACAACACCACGAACGGTCGGACGAATACCGCGCCAACGATTGGCACCGGCTTTACCGATTTTCTTAAGGCTTTGCTCTTCGTTACCAACCTCACCGATAGTTGCACGGCAATCTACGTTGATTTTACGAACTTCGCCGGAGCGCAGACGGACTTGAGCGTATGCACCTTCTTTAGCCAACAATACCGCAGAAGCACCGGCAGAACGTGCAATTTGTGCACCTTTACCAGGTTTCATTTCGATACAGTGAATAGTCGTACCAACGGGAATGTTGCGGATCGGCAGGGTGTTACCTACTTTGATGGCAGCTTCAGCACCGGAAACCAATACAGCACCAGCTTGAATACCGCGAGGAGCGATGATGTAGCGACGCTCACCGTCTGCATAGCACAACAGGGCAATGAAGGCAGTACGGTTAGGATCGTATTCGATACGCTCTACTTTTGCAGGGATACCGTCTTTGTTACGTTTAAAGTCTACAACACGGTAATGGTGTTTATGACCGCCGCCTTTGTGACGGGTGGTGATATGACCATTATTGTTACGACCGGCAGTAGAATTTTTCTTTTCGAGCAAAGGTGCATAAGGCGCACCTTTGTGCAAACCTTCTGTTACCACGCGAACCATGCCGCGACGGCCTGCAGAAGTTGGCTTCATTTTAACGATTGCCATTTTGTTTATTCCTTATCTGCAGCTGCAGCAGCGGCTTCCAAATCCAACTCTTGACCGGCAGCCAAGCTTACATAAGCTTTTTTAACATCGCTGCGGCGGCCCAAAGTACGACCAAAACGCTTAGTTTTACCTTTAGTGGTAACGGTAGTTACAGAAGCAACTTCAACACCGAACAGCAGCTCGACAGCCGCTTTGATTTCAGGTTTGGTTGCATTTGCCAAAACTTTAAACGTCATTTGGTTGCGTTTTTCAGCCAATACGTTGCTTTTTTCAGAAACGATAGGTGCCAAAATCACTTGAGTCAAACGTTGTTGATTCATACCCATTGCTCCTCTAATTGTGCAACTGCATCTTTAGTGATGATTACTTTTTTGTAACGCAGCAAGCTGTAAGGATCAACTTGTTGAGCTTCCAAAACCAACACGTTTGGCAAGTTGCGTGAAGCCAAGTAAACATTCTCATCGAGCTGTTTGGTTACAAACAGCACTTGCTCCAAACCCAGATTTTTCACTTGTTCAGCAAAAACTTTGGTTTTAGGAGTTTCAGCAGTCAACGCTTCGATAGCAAACAAACGCTCATCACGGGCCAATTGGGACAGGATAGTCGCCATACCGGCACGGTACATTTTACGGTTTACTTTTTGAGTGAAGTTTTCGTCGGGTTTGTTCGGGAACGCACGACCACCTTTACGCCACAGCGGAGAAGAAGTCATACCGGAACGGGCACGGCCGGTACCTTTTTGGCGCCATGGTTTTTTGGTTGAGTGTTTTACTTCGGCACGGGTTTTTTGAGCACGGTTGCCAGAGCGGGCGTTTGCCAAGTAGGCATTTACCAGCTGATGAACCAACGCTTCATTGTATTCGCGAGCGAACAAAGCATCAGAAACAGACAGACTGCCTGAAACTTGTCCTTTAGCGTCAATTACTTTCAATTCCATTACGCACCTACTTTCACGCTAGGACGAACTACAACATCGCTGTTGACCGCACCCGGAACAGCACCCTTAACCAACAGCAGTTGGCGTTCTGCATCAACACGGACAACTTCCAGTTTTTGAACAGTTGCTTTGGTGTTGCCGTATTGACCGGCCATGCGTTTACCGGGGAACACGCGACCTGGGTCTTGCGCCATACCGATAGAACCTGGAACACGGTGAGAACGGGAGTTACCGTGGGAAGTACGTTGGGCACCGAAGTTATGACGTTTGATCGTACCGGAGAAACCTTTACCTTTAGAGGTACCGGTTACATCGACCAGTTGACCGACTTCAAACATAGAAACGGTGATTTCGTCACCGGCTTTCAATTCAGCCAGTTTTTCTTCAGTCAAAGCAAACTCGATCAAACCGCGACCGGCTTCAACACCTGCTTTTGCAAAGTGTCCGGCTTCGGCTTTGTTGACACGGTTAGCTTTTTTCTGACCAAAGGTAACTTGAACGGCAGTATAGCCGTCAGTATCTTTGGATTTTACTTGTGTAACGCGGTTGGCAGACATATCCAAAACGGTTACCGGAACAGAAACACCCTGTTCGTCGAACACGCGGGTCATACCAACTTTGCGTCCAACCAGACCTAAAGTCATGATTATTTTCCTTTTAAAGTAAAGGGGCGGGCTACGATTGGCCTGCCTTCGGACAATGATAAAACTTGGCAAATTTGTACCAAGCCCTGCACTATACCACGACAATAAAGAAGTTTTCAAGAAAAATCTTAGGCTTGCCGCAGGTTATTTACCGCTATCCGACAGATTTGAGGTTTACCCAATCCATCGATATTCTGTTCTGAATTTTGACAGTCTTAATTGTTGTTCAACGATATAAAAGGTCGTCTGAAATTTCATCTACAACAAAATTTCAGACGACCTCTTCTCAATATATATGGTTTATTTTAAACCACTCAGATGCGCTTCATATCGAAACTGCTATTTCTGCAACTCCGTCAGCGGAGTTTGTTCGGGCTGGCGCGTGTGCAACTTATACCAGCCAAACAGCCGCACTAAACATAAAAAGGCAATAAACGGCATGCACAAGGCGGAAACCAAATAGCGCGGATTGTTGGTATTAAGGACATTCCCGCCCGCCGACAGGGTCAATGCGGCATTAAACCATTCCCACAATGAAGGTACGCTGAAAGCCAACACAGCAATCAGTCCGAGCGTTCGGAAAATACCGATAGGCAAAATCTGACGTTTTAGCACTGTACGGTTTAGCTGTAACAAGACAATCAATCCGAACCCGATGATGATGACCATGCCGCCGTTTGCAACGATTTGCAGGCTGTTGAACGCGATGTCGGGCGTTACCGCCAGCCCGCCGTCTGAAGCAGGGGCCGCTTGCTGCTGAAGGTTAAGTCCTTGAACGATATTTAAAACGAAACCATAAACCATATCGGCAAGCATAATACCTATAGGCAAAGAAGTGAGCATTCGTCTTAGCATGGTTGTGTCTGATAATGATGAAAAAGATACGGATGGAAACTAATGTAGTTTCAGACGACCTATCCACTATACACATCCATTAAGAAGGGTCGTCTGAAAAGTGGCAGACGGTATTGTAGCGGATTGCCGGCTCTAACGTATGTAAAATTAAATTTAGCCTAAGTCATAAAATCCTGTAATTTTCCACCAATCATTTAACTTTGGGAGTAAAATTCCAAAATATTAATTTGCTTCATGATTTACGGCTTGGATATCTCAGTGTAAGTTTTAGATTTACAGTTTCAGACGACGTTGGGACGCTATTTTGTAATTTTCCAACAAAGCCGTATGCCATTTATCAACGGATTGACCGAAAGGACGCTTCACATGAGTAATGCAAAACGCGATGTAACCCGCATCAGCCACAACACCAAAATCGTCGCTACGTTGGGGCCGGGCAGCAACAATGTTCAGTTGTTGGAAGACATGATCCGTGTAGGCGGTCTGAATGTCGTCCGTTTCAATTTCAGCCACGGCACACCTGAATTCCATCAGGAAAACGCCCGCATCGTGCGTGAAGCGGCAAAACGTGCCGGACAGGAAATCGCCATCCTTGCCGACTTGCAAGGTCCGAAAATCCGTGTCGGCAAAATCGCCGGCGGCAGCATTGAATTGAGCAAAGGCGAAACGCTGGTTCTGGATGCCGCGCTCGAAGGCGAAGGTACGCGCGACGCGGTCGGTTTGGACTACCGCGACCTGCCTAATGATGTCGTTGCGGGCGATGTTTTGTGGCTGGATGACGGTTTGCTGACTTTGACCGTGGAATCCGTTGAAGGCAGTAAGATTGTTACTAAAGTTGAAAACAGCCATGTGTTGAAAAGCAACAAAGGCATCAATAAACGCGGCGGCGGTTTATCCGCAGGCGCGTTGACCGAGAAAGACTTCCGCGACCTGAAAACTGCGATTGCCATCGGTTGCGACTACCTCGCCATCAGCTTTGTGAAATCCGCCGAAGATTTGCACACTGCCCGCGCCAAAGTCGAAGAAGAAATGAAAGGCAGCACTGCCGTTCGCCCCGGCTTGGTTTCCAAAATCGAACGTGTGGAAGCGATTGAAAACTTGGACGAAATCATCCTCGCTAGCGACGGTATCATGGTGGCGCGCGGCGACTTGGCGGTCGAAGTCGGACACGCAGCCGTCCCCGCCCTGCAAAAACGCATGATCCGCCGCGCTCGTGAGTTGCGCCGCTTTAGCATTACCGCAACCCAAATGATGGAATCCATGATCACCAACCCCGTACCGACCCGCGCGGAAGTCAGCGACGTGGCAAACGCGGTATTGGACGGCACCGATGCGGTGATGTGTTCCGCCGAAACCGCCGTCGGCGCGTATCCGTTTGAAACCGTCAGCCAAATGGCGATTATTTGCGCGGCTGCGGAAAAAGAACAAGATTCGCTCAACGGCGTTGCCGAACAGGTCGATTATCCCGAAGCCGTCAGCACCAACTTGGCGATTGCCGGCGGCGCGGTCAGTGTGGCGCGCGCGGTTCACGCCAAAGCCATCGTCGCCCTGACTGAAAGCGGTTCGACCGCCTTCGAAGTCAGCCGCCACAACATCACCTTGCCGATTTTCGCGCTGACCCCGAGCATTTCCGCCCAACGCCGTATGGCAATGTATCGGGGCGTGCGCCCGCTGATTTTGGCAACCAGCACCGACCACGATACCGCGCTGAACGAAGTGGAAGCCATGTTGGTCGAACATAAAATCTTAAGTTCCGGCGACCAATACATCATCACCAGCGGTTCGCAAATGCGCGAATCCGGTTCGACCAATACGCTGGAAGTGCTGCGCGTTAAATAATCGACACGCAAACGGCAGATAAACGAGAGGTCGTCTGAAAACTTGGAAACGGGTTTTCAGACGACCTCTCGTTTTCTTTTGAAGCAAGATTTTTGGGCACTGAAACACTAGGAATCTATAAATTTTTAAGAACCTCAAGTCTAGACGCAAAGACAGAAAAGTGTGCTACTTTGGAAGCTAGAAAATATCTAACAGGCTTGAGGGCTGATGCAGAAACTTCAACTAATCAATTCTCAAGAAGAAAGAGATGAATATGTCCAAAGATCAAAGGAAAGATGATTTTTTTGACCTGATAGAAGAATTTCTAAATTTATTAAATTATAGAGATTTTAAACAACTCGCAATCAAATTTCAGATTAACAAAGATAGGTATGAGGAAATTTTGGAAGAACTGGATGATGAAAATCTTTTAGATAAAAAATTATCATTACCTCCTAGAGAAATAGCATTGACCGCACGAAATGATAATAGGGCAATATTTGAAACATATGAAATGAATGGCACGGAAGAAGTTATAGGAATCGAATGCTGTTTATATGCAGATAACAGGGAAACTGACCTAACCCTAGAAGGTCGTTTTCATAAAAAAGATGGGAAATTTATTTTTGTTTATCAGGGTATTCGTGCATAAAGCTCTAATAGAGGCGAACCAAGCTATCAAACAATCCCACCATGACATCTTTACCACAGTCCCGCCCCCTCCTATCTGCGCAACATGCAAGTTTTTCTGAAAGAAGCCAAAAATATTAGGCAAAAGCGATAACGTGGTATAGAATCGAGCACCTACACTAATCAAACGGAATGACTATCTGGAAACAACTGTACTTTGATTGAAAAACCGTTGCCCTTCAGCCCAAAATTCATGTCAGCCAGTCATTTGCTGCATCTTTTTGCCTTGAAGCCCATCGTTTCTATTCAACATGCCGATTCCAAACCGTCAGCCCGCTCCAGACACGGAGGCGTTTGTTTCAGACGACCTCTTTATTATTTGTCCGCAGGTACAAGAAAATGACACACTCACCCATCAAACAAACCGTAATCTTACTCAGCGCAGTCTTCTTTTCCGGCGCAGTCCACGCTTCGGGCTACCACTTCGGTACGCAGTCGGTCAACGCGCAAGGCACCGCCAACTCTTCCGGCGCGGAAGCCGCCGACGCATCGACCATCTTCTACAACCCTGCCGGCCTGTCCAAACTCGACAGCAGCCAAGTTTCCGTCAACGCCAACATCGTCCTGCCCAGCATCCGCTACGAAGCCGATTCTGCACAATACTATCAAGGCGGCGATGTTTCCGGCTCGAAAAGCGGCAAAATCACCAAAACCACCGTCGCTCCGCATCTCTACGGCGCATACAAAGTCAATGACGACGTAACTTTGGGTTTGGGCGTTTACGTCCCCTTCGGCTCTGCCACCGAATACGAAAAAGATTCCGTGCTGCGCCACAACATCAACAAACTCAGCCTCACCAGCATCGACATCGAACCGGTCGTCGCTTGGAAAGCCAATGAAAACCATGCTTTCGGTGCAGGCCTGATCGCCCAATATTCCAAAGCCGAATTGCGCAAATATTCCGACTGGGATGCCTCCGGCGCCATCAGCCAACTCGCCAGCGGCCTTGCTTCACGCGCCGCCGGCCGCCCTGTCTCCGTCAGCGCGCAAGGCAAATCTGACGGACATGCCGAAGTTAAAGGTCACGACTGGGGCTTTGGCTATCAACTCGCTTGGATGTGGGACATCAACGACCGCGCACGGGTCGGTGTGAACTACCGATCCAAAGTAACTCACACCCTCAAAGGCTCGGCAGAATGGGAAGCCGACGGCGCATACGCCCGCCGTGCTTGGGATTTGGGCGCGCTTGCCGCCCGTGGTTACGTTCCGCGTGAAAAAGCAAGCGTCAAAATCGTAACCCCTGAATCCCTGTCCGTTCACGGCATGTATAAAGCCACCGACAAATTCAACCTGTTCAGCGATGTAACTTGGACGCGCCACAGCCGCTTCAACAAAGCGGAACTGGTTTTTGAAAACACCAAAAACATCGTCAACGGCAAATCCGACCGCACCGTCATCACGCCCAACTGGCGCAACACTTACAAAGTCGCGCTCGGCGGTTCTTACCAAGTGACCGACCCGCTGCAACTGCGCGCAGGTATCGCCTTTGACCGCTCGCCCGTCAAAAACGCCGGCTACCGCATGAACAGCCTGCCCGACGGCAACCGCATCTGGTTCTCGCTCGGCGCGAAATACCATATCGGCAAAAACCACGTCCTCGATGCCGCTTACAGCCACATCCACATCAACGACACCCGCTACCACACCGCCCGAGCCACCGGCAGCGATGTGGACAGCAAAGGCGCATCCAGCGCGCACTTCAAAAACCACGCCGACATCATCGGCCTGCAATACACTTACAAATTCAAGTAAGCCGTTTGGCACCGACATCAAAAGGTCGTCTGAAAACCGATATCCAGGTTTGAACTGGCCCCCAAATCTTGGACACTCATAAAAGCCTATTATTCAGGCGCTCTGTGTAAGCTGGGTTCTGTATGCGACAGGACTCAGCTTTTTCAATTTCAAACTGCAACGCTCGCGGTTGT
>NZ_CALNWV010000028.1:0-33543 GCF_940793045.1 Neisseria sp. Marseille-Q2251 | reverse complement strand
GTTCAAGATGAGTTGAACCACCGGCCAAGAAAAACACTTGGCTACGAAACGCCAAGTGTTTTATTCTTGAATCTGTTCAAACCACTGATACACTAGTGTTGCACTTGAAATCCGAATCCAAGGACCTCAAAATCGGATACCTGCTTATTCACTTTCAACCTTCTCTATCTTGCGGCAGGCGATTAAAGATTCGCCGTCGGTGATGCTCATGGAAGTTCGGTTGATATCGAGAATTTGGTAATCGGTGGATTTAAAACTTTTCTTGGCGGCCATTTGTTCACTGAATTTCATATAAGAACGGTCCGCTTCGCGGCCTTTGGTGGTTTTTAAGTTTTTGACGTCAAACAAACGTTCCGAGCCTGCGCTTTCAAAAGTCATGACGATATGCCTGTCGTCTTTGATGCGCCAGAAGCCGTTGTACCATTCCCGATAACGCAAGGGCGCGGCGTCGTTCAGGTTTTCTTCTTTCCACTCAATCTCGATATAGCCTGCCCATAAATGCGCCGGCAGTTTGTCCTTTTGCTGAAACTCAATAAATTTCGGTGCAAACGAATGGATATCGCGCTGCGCTTTCAATTCGCAGCCCCATGCTCCGAAAAGCTGTTCTTCCTGTTTTTGCAGGGGCACTTCGGATTGCGCGGCGGGCGGCGTATTCGTTCCGCAGGCAGTCAGAAGCAATAAAGACAAGAATAAGGGTTTTATTGGTTTCATCTCCGTTCCTCGTTCTCTAAATAACTTACTTCTCCAATTCGTCTACTCACGATTCAAATCGCCCGACAGGCCGTCTGAAACCCCATCACCTGATTTTCAGACGACCTCAATCCATATCGCTTTCAGGCAGCTCCGCCGAACCCATACGGCGCAGGATGATGTTGGTTTTGTTACGCAGGCGTTTGCTTTTGGGGTTGTCGGCGTAAAACAGCGGCGCGGGGACGCGGGCGGCGAGTTTGGCGGCTTGCTGTTTGGTCAGGTTGGCGGCGGGTCTTTTATAGAAATATTGGGACGCGGCTTCTGCGCCGAACACGCCGTAGTGCCATTCGATGGCGTTCAGATACAGCTCGAAAATGCGGTCTTTGTCAGTAACGGCTTCCATCATCGCGGTAATCGCTGCTTCTTCACCTTTGCGGACGTAGCTGCGGCTTTCGTTCAAAAACAGGTTTTTTGCAAGCTGTTGGCTGATGGTCGAGCCGCCTGCTTTGACTTCGCCGCTTTGTTTGTTGCGCTTGATGGCGTATTGGATGCCGCCCCAGTCGAAGCCGCCGTGTTCGGCAAATTTGGCATCTTCGGAGGCAATCAGGGCTTTTTTCAGGTTGACCGAAATGCGGTCGTAAGGCACCCAGCGGTAATCGAGCGCGACATCTTTGCCTTCGCTTTGAAACTGCCGCATCCGCATCGCCATGAAGGCGGTTTTATTCGGCGCGACGGCGCGGTAAGTGATGATGTTGCCGTACACATAAGCGTTGAAAAAGATAAATGCGCCCAAAGGCAGGGCAATCAGCCATTTGATGATGCGGAACATTTTATAACTCTCTCATATATTGGATGACGGGCAGGACATCGGGTACGAAACCGCGCCAAAGCCGGTAGGAAGCTGCC
Source organism: Neisseria sp. Marseille-Q2251 (assembly GCF_940793045.1). Taxonomy (NCBI): domain Bacteria; kingdom Pseudomonadati; phylum Pseudomonadota; class Betaproteobacteria; order Neisseriales; family Neisseriaceae; genus Neisseria; species Neisseria sp. Marseille-Q2251. Next base: position 31,947 of record NZ_CALNWV010000028.1, on the reverse strand, counting down.
GCCTGTCCGACCAGCATGCCCAATCCGTCGGCGGTTTGTTTTGCGCCTGATTGGCGGGCGAACGCTAAAAACGGCTCTGCCGCTTCGCCGTAAACCATATCGTAAGCCAAGGTGCAATGTTCAAAGATTTTGGGCGATACGGCGGGAAGCTGTCCGCTTAAGCCGCCGGATGTGCCGTTGATGATGATGTCGAAGCCGCCTTCCAGTTCATCCAAAGGTACGGCTTCAATACCGAAATACGCCGCCATTTCCGCCGCTTTGGCGTGGGTTCGGTTAGCGATAACGATGCGCGCGGGGCGGTATTCTTTCAAGACGGGAATGACGCCGCGCACCGCGCCGCCCGCGCCGAGCAGCAAGACGGTTTTACCCGACATTTCCACGCCCAGCCTCTTTGAAATATCGTCCGTCAGTCCGAGTCCGTCGGTATTGTCGCCGCGTATTTTACCGTTTTCCAGCAAAATCAGCGTATTGACCGCACCTGCCGCCAAAGCGCGTTCGGAATGTTCGTCCGACAAGGCAAACGCTTCCTGCTTGAACGGTACGGTAACATTCGCCCCGCGCCCGCCGTTGGCAAAAAACGCTTCGACCGCCTGCGCGAAACCGCCGATGTCGGCGCAAATGCGTTCATATTCGATTTCGACGCCTTCCTGCAAGGCAAACTGCCGATGGATTTGCGGCGATTTGCTGTGCGCGACGGGGTTGCCGAAAACGGCATAACGGGGAATAGTGTTCATAAAAATCCTATCCGGCAGGACAAATGCAAAGACCGCCCATTATAACCGCCTTTGCCGCCTGATACCGCTGTTTTCCAATAATTTGGAATATGTATCAGATTGTTGACAATCAGGTCGTCTGAAACTATATTCCGCAAGTCAGAAATTTAACGGATTTGCGGTTTCAGACGACCTTCTGCGTGATAAAATGCAGCAGATTTTCCGCGAGATTCCGTATCCGTTACTTCCCATTTAGGAGCCGAAAATGTCTATCAAAGACGCAGTAAGACTGATTGAAGAAAGCGAAGCCCGCTTCGTAGATTTGCGCTTTACCGATACCAAAGGCAAGCAGCACCACTTCACCATCCCCGCCCGCATCGTCCTCGACGACCCTGAAGAGTGGTTTGAAAACGGTCAGGCGTTTGACGGCTCGTCCATCGGCGGCTGGAAAGGCATTCAGGCATCCGACATGCAGTTGCGCCCCGACCCTGCTACTGCCTTCATCGACCCCTTCTTCGACGACACCACCGTCGTCCTCACCTGCGACGTTATCGACCCTGCCGACGGTCAAGGTTACGACCGCGACCCGCGTTCCATCGCCCGCCGCGCCGAAGCCTACCTCAAATCCACCGGCATCGGCGACACGGCATACTTCGGCCCCGAACCCGAATTCTTCGTCTTCGACGGCGTAGAGTTTGAAACCGATATGCACAAAACCCGCTATGAAATCACGTCCGAAAGCGGCGCATGGGCAAGCGGCCTGCACATGGACGGTCAAAACACCGGCCACCGCCCTACCGTCAAAGGCGGCTACGCCCCCGTCGCTCCGATTGACGCCGGACAAGACCTGCGCTCCGCCATGGTGAACATTTTGGAAGAACTCGGCATCGAAGTCGAAGTCCACCACGCCGAAGTCGGCACCGGCAGCCAAATGGAAATCGGCACGCGCTTCGCCACCTTGGTCAAACGCGCCGACCAAACCCAAGACATGAAATACGTCATCCAAAACGTCGCCCATAACTTCGGCAAAACCGCCACCTTCATGCCCAAACCCATTATGGGCGACAACGGCAGTGGCATGCACGTCCACCAATCCATCTGGAAAGACGGTCAAAACCTATTCGCAGGCGACGGCTACGCCGGCTTGAGCGACACCGCGCTCTACTACATCGGCGGCATCATCAAACACGCCAAAGCCCTGAACGCGATTACCAATCCGTCCACCAACTCCTACAAACGCCTCGTGCCGCACTTTGAAGCGCCGACCAAACTCGCCTACTCTGCCAAAAACCGTTCCGCGTCCATCCGCATTCCGTCCGTGAACAGCAGCAAGGCACGCCGCATCGAAGCGCGTTTCCCCGACCCGACCGCCAACCCATACTTGGCGTTCGCCGCCCTGCTGATGGCGGGTTTGGACGGCATTCAAAACAAAATCCACCCGGGCGACCCAGCAGATAAAAACCTCTACGACCTGCCGCCGGAAGAAGACGCACTCGTCCCAACCGTCTGCGCCTCTTTGGAAGAAGCCCTCACCGCGCTCAAAGCCGACCACGAATTCCTGCTGCGCGGCGGCGTGTTCAGCAAAGACTGGATCGACAGCTATATCGCCTTCAAAGAAGAAGACGTACGCCGCATCCGCATGGCGCCGCATCCGCTGGAATTTGAAATGTATTACAGCCTGTAATCAACGTTCCCAATCGGGCTAAACGAAAGGTCGTCTGAAAACCTTGTTTCTAGGTTTTCAGACGACCTTTTTTATCGCTCAAAGCAAATCGTCAGAACGTTTTGCTGAGTTCGACAAACATCCTGGTTTTGCCGTATTCGTAGTATTTGTCGTTGCTCCATGTTTTGTGGTGGGCGACGGTCAGGCGCGGGGTGATGCCTTTGAAGTGGAAGGCGCGGTGCCACACGGCGAGTGAAATATCCGCTTCTTTATCGCGGCGGTTTTCCTGACCGCTCAAAAGGCTGGGCGTTTGATAACGGCGTTGCGCCGCACTCAGCCGCAACATGGTGGACAGCCCTTTGCCCCATTCCTGCCCCCATGCGGTACGGAGGCTGTAACGGTCGAAGCTGTCCGATTTGTCTTCTTTATTGCGTTCCTGATAGATGTCGAAACCGCCGACCCAGTATTGACGGGCGTTTCGGTAATAGACGACGGAATTGCTCAGCAGGCGGTTGTTGTTGTCGGATTTGGCGCGGCGGGTGTTTTTCAGACGACCCATTTCAACGGCGCTCAAGGTTTGCAGCTTAGGCTGCCACCAGCGGTTGATGTGCAGGCGCGCACCGCTAGAGTAGGTGTACGGATCGTTGCCGTAGAAGCGGCGTTCGTGGAACGGGGTCAAGCCGATGTCGTTGCGCTGGTCGGCGTAGCCTGCGCCTACTGAGAAGCGAGTGGTCACGTCGTTATACTTGGTTCGTTCGGGATAAACTTTGCCGTAGGTATCCACTCCTGCCGTAACGTACCAGCCTTTGGGCAGCGACCATTTTTTCTCTGCGCCGAGTTGGTAGTTGATGGCGGTGGCGTCGATAGGCTCGGGGAAAGTCCAGTTGCCGTATGTGCGGCGGCTGGGCGCTTGGTTGATATTTTGTTCGCGGGTAACGCTCAATCCGGCGTTGAATTTCCACGAATCGCGCTCGCGCAATGCTTTTCGGTAAGACTCAATGCCTTTGACGAGCGGCTCGGGCAGGTTGGCTTCTGTTTTGAGTTTGTCGAACTGGTCGGCGGCGGCTTCGTTTTGCTTGTCTTCAAACAAAGCGGTGGCAAGCTGCCAGCGGACGACGGGGGCATCGGGGTTTTCGGCGATAAATTGACGGTAATACCCGATGGCTTCTTTCATTTTGCCGTCGTTTTGGGCAACCAGTCCGCGTGCGTAGAGCGCCATGTTTTTATCGTGTCCCGGCCATTGTTCGTAAATCGGCAGGACGACCTTAATGCCCGCGATGTTGCGCGAAACAACGGCGGAATACATGGCGCGGGAAAGCAATTGGGGATTGTCGAGCAGGGTTTTCGCATCGACGTTGACGACTTTTTCAGACGACGTTTCAGCGGCAGGTTTGACCGCTTCTGCTTCGACGGGGTCAGGTTCTGCCGTTTTGACCTGCAACTCGGGAGCAGGCTGGTTTTGAGTCTCTGGCGGCACGTCGGCGGCTTCTGCTGCGGACACGGCGAGCAGGGAGAGGAGCAAGAGTGTTTTTTTCATGATCTTTGCAATGTGTGAACGGTAGTATTGTAGTGATTGCGTCAATATTTTTTATTTGAGATCGGACAACACCATTTATTCTCTTCGGTACTGTTTTGTCTCAATATTATGTTGAGCGCGGATTTTACCGTGTTTTACAGTAAAACAAAATATTGCGGGGGCAAATAAAACGATAGGGCATGATTCAGCTTTGTTCTGTTTCGGTGCAAATCCGCCCTGCCCTGCTGCTTGAATGCCGTTTACCCGATCCTATGCAAAGGTCGTCTGAAAAGAGGTTTCAGACGACCCGTGTTTTCTTCCGAACGGTTCTTACGGATAAAACAGATGTTGTAAAAACCATAAACAATTGTTAACGCCGCCATGCAAAAAGGTCGTCTGAAACCTCTTTTCAGACGACCTTTCGGGTATTTCTCGATTTAGCGTTTGTCCAAGTCTAAATCTGCCTTGTATTCGATGCGGCCGTGTCCTTTGTTTTCGATGGATACGTCCAGCTCTTGTGCTCCGCGTTTGAATTTCAAATCGGCATCATCGTTTCTGATTTCCGATTCGACCACGTGAAAACCTTTGCTGCGCGCGTGGGCGATGACTTTTTTCGCCAAAGACGGAATCGGGTTGCCGCGTGCGGGCAGCTCGGCTTCGTATTCGAATTCGCCGTTGCCCTGACGATCGGCTTTAACCGTATGCGCGCCTGCGGGAAGGTAAATTTCGGCAGGAAGCGGGGCTGCGAAGGCGGTGGCGGAGAAAAGCGCCAAAATACCGGTTGCCAATAAAGATTTTGTTTTAGCCATACTGTATCCTTTCGGGGAAGGCATATAAAAACGCCGCCATGTTATCGGCAAGGCAACACCCTATCAAGCAAATAAACCTTGTTTTACGTATGACAGTGTTTTTGCGCGCAGCGTTTACGCGGTTTTGCGATAACCCTGCAAAACCCTGCGCCTTGCCTGTAATAAAAGGTTTTCAGAAGACCTTTTGAAACACGGCTTTTGCGCTTTCGGGTAAAATAGCCGCTTTGTTTTTATTCAGGCAGCTTCAACCAAATGTCTTCCTCCCTTTCCAAAAAAACCGCCTACCTGCTGATCGCGCTGATCGGCATCACGCTTGACCAACTGACCAAATGGGAAATCCTCGCCCACTTCCAAGAAGGCGAGCGACTCAACATCATCCCTTCCTTATTCGACCTGACCCTTGCCTACAACCCCGGCGCGGCGTTCAGTTTCCTTGCCGACCAAGGCGGCTGGCAGAAATTCTTTTTCTTAGGGCTGGCACTCGTCATCAGCGCCTATCTCGCCCGCGCCATCCTGCGCGACGAGTTCCGCCTTTCGGGCAAAATCGGCGCGGCCATGATTATCGGCGGCGCGCTCGGCAATGCCATCGACCGCTTGATTCATGGTCATGTCGTTGATTTCCTACTGTTTTACTGGAAGGATTGGAGTTATCCTGCATTTAATGTTGCCGACAGCTTTATCTGCGTCGGTGCCGTTTTATTGGTTTTGGACGGACTGTTCCACAAAAAACAACCCAAACCGACCGACGAACCAGCAACCGACAACCCTTAAGGTCGTCTGAAATCCGGACCATACACATGACCCAAAAAACCATCATCCTCGCCAACCCGCGCGGCTTCTGCGCCGGCGTTGACCGCGCCATCAGCATCGTCGAGCGCGCACTGGAAGAATTCGGCGCACCGGTTTACGTCCGCCACGAAGTCGTCCACAACAAATTCGTCGTGGACAACCTGCGCGAAAAAGGCGCAATCTTTATCGAAGACCTAGCCGACGTACCCAAAGACGCCATCCTGATTTACTCGGCACACGGCGTCTCCAAAGCCGTACAACAGGAAGCCGCCGAACGCGGGTTCCGCGTATTCGATGCCACCTGCCCGCTCGTGACCAAAGTCCACAAAGAAGTCGCCCGCCTCGACGCGCAAGACTGCGAAATCATCATGATCGGACACAAAGGCCACGTCGAAGTCGAAGGCACCATGGGACAGCTTCCGCCCGGCAGAATGCTGCTGGTCGAAACCGTTGAAGACGTTGCCGGACTGCAAGTCAAAAACCCCGACAAACTCGCCTACGTCAGCCAAACCACCCTCTCCGTCGATGAAACCAAAGACATCATCGCCGCGCTGAACGCCCGTTTTCCCAACATTCGCAACCCGCATAAAGAAGACATCTGCTACGCCACGACCAACCGTCAAACCGCCGTCAAAGAATTGGCGGAAGAATGCGACATCGTCATCGTCGTCGGCTCGCCCAACTCTTCCAACAGCAACCGCCTGCGCGAAGTTGCCGCCCAACGCGGCGTCGATGCCTACATGGTCGACAACGCCGGCTACCTGCAACGCGAATGGTTCGAAGGCAAACACAAAGTCGGCGTAACCGCAGGCGCGTCCGCCCCCGAAGTTTTGGTCAGAGAAGTCCTGCAAACCATACAGCAATGGGGACACGAAACCATACGCGAAGGCGAAGGTGCGGAAGAAAGCATCGTCTTCGTCCTCCCCAAAGAACTGCGGCGCGAAGGCGAAAACAAACAAATCCTCAACAAAGGTTAAACTGCTTATTCCAGCCTTTTCATCCAAGCGGCAAAACAAAAAGGTCGTCTGAAAACCGAGTTTCAAGGTTTTCAGACGACCTTCTTTATAGTGGATTAAATTTAAATCAGGACAAGGCGACGAAGCCGCAGACAGTACAGATAGTACGGCAAGGCGAGGCAACGCCGTACTGGTTTAAAGTTAATCCACTATATTTCCCAAGCCGAATCAAGGCATCAGCATGCCGCCGTTGACGTGCAGCGTTTGACCGGTGATGTATTTTGCTTGGTCGGAAGCGAGGAACAATACCGCATCGGCAATGTCCTGCGCTTCGCCGAATTTGCCCAGCGAAGTTTGCGCTTCGAAGGTTTTTCGGGTTTCTTCAGGCAGGGCGCGGGTCATATCGGTGTCGATAAAGCCTGGGGCGACGCAGTTGACGGTAATGCCGCGGCTGCCGACTTCGCGCGCCATGGATTTGGAGAAACCGATCAAGCCTGCTTTTGCCGCAGCATAGTTGGTCTGACCGGCATTGCCCATCACGCCGACGACGGATGTGATGTTGATGATACGGCCTGCACGCTGCTTCATCATGCCGCGCAATACGGCTTTAGAGGCGCGGAACACGGATTTGAGGTTGACCTGCATGATGTCGTCCCACTCTTCTTCTTTCATGCGCATCAGGAGGTTGTCGCGGGTGATGCCGGCGTTGTTGACCAGAATGTCCAACTTGCCGAACTCTTTTTCGATGTCGGCAATCAGGTTTTCGATGGTTTCGGGTTCGGCGGAATTCAATGCACGGCCTTCGCCGCCCCATTGCGCCAGACGCTCGCTAATCGCTGCCGCGCCGCTTTCGCTGGTTGCCGTACCGATGACTTTGGCACCTGCCGCCGCCAACGTGTCGGCAATCGCTGCGCCGATACCGCGCGATGCGCCAGTTACCAATGCGATTTTGCCGCTTAAATCTTGTGTGCTCATGTTTACTTCCTTGTTTTGGGAATGGAGTCTGTTAATTTCAGACGACCTTATAGCATAAATAGTGTGATGAATCTAATTTTTGAGGTCGTCTGAAAACATCAAAGACTTTCAGACGACCTCAAAGAGGCTTACTCGGGTAACGTGATTTCTTGATACGGAGGTAGATCCAATATGTATTTCAACCAGTTGTCGAAGCTGTATTTTTGGTAGATTTCGGGCGGCAGTTCGCGATAGGGTTTGGCAAGAAACTCCTCCATACCGTCAAAGGTTTTGCCGTCCCAAATAAAGATATTGTCGGGATGATAAAAATCGTATTTGGCAACTTCGGCATTGGTGGTAATGAGCTTTTTACGATAACCGACCGCTTCGATTGTCCGAAACGATAAGCCCGTATGTACCGCCGCTTTAAAATCCAACAAGACGCGGCTTTGCAGTTCGCGTTTGATGTTGTCCTCAAATGTAAGCGGCTCTGCCGTCGCTTTGATACTGTCGGGATAAACATCGGAATGCTCGTTCAAACTGCCGTCGTTGACATGGAATATCGTGAAATCGACTTTCCAGCCTTTCTTTTCGGCGTATTCGGAAAAAGTCGAAATGGCTTTGTCCCTGTCGAGATCGGGAACATGCGACCCTAGGAAATAAAAATCGTAGCGGTTTTCGGTATCGGCGTCCTTGTCTACTTCAAAATAAAAATTGGCGGCGGGAATGACTTTATCGCCGTATTTCCGATTGTCCTCGGGGTCAAAAGCATACACTTTATCAAAAATATCAATGCTTTCCCAAATTTTGGGAAATCTGTCCAGCCCATCCCATTGGTAGGCAGCCATCAATTTTTTGGTTTTGCGTTTGACCTGTTTCAGCAGATATTTCGGGTAGATTTGTCCGTTTAAAAACAATGCGTAATCGAAATACTCGAATGTTTTTATTTTCTCCGTCATTTCTTGATAAATGTTCGCAAAATGCCGAAGTCGGGCTTTTTTTCTCAAAATTTCTTTTTTCTTTTTCTGCTTCAGGACTTTCTTGCACCAAAATGCCCCCAGCCTCATTTTTAAAGACGAATATTTGAAGGGGGGCGCGATATGGTTGTAGCTGATATCGACAACTTCAAATCCTTGTTTTTCTAAATTTTGGATCAGCAATTTATAAATGTCGTTAACTTGGTACATGCCTAATAAGATAATAGGTTTCCGAGACATGGTGTGTGTCCTCCTATTGATTTTAAAATCATCAACTTATTATTTTTATACTAATAGATAGATATATAGTGGATTAAATTTAAATCAGGACAAGGCGACGAAGCCGCAGACAGTACAAATAGTACGGAACCGATTCACTTGGTGCTTCAGCACCTTAGAGAATCGTTCTCTTTGAGCTAAGGCGAGGTAACGCCGTACTGGTTTAAAGTTAATCCACTATATTGTTACCCTGTTAAAACTGACCTTTGAAAACAGGATAGGTTTCAGATTCGGGAAACGGCAAGCGGGAGAAGGTACGGCAAACCGTACATTCTCGACGTGAAAGATGTCTTGTAACGGACATACCGCCTGCGTTTGAACAGTCGGCGTCCGCGCGGCATCGTTTATTGTGAATAGACGTTGAAAGTGCCGAAGCACTCAGTAAATAGTTTCCCTTTTATTTGTACCGCCAGTCCCGCAAATTTGCTTATCCGCTATATCTGCTTAATGGCATCCCTGTCGATATGCGGCAGTCCGATCGGTATGTTCGGCTCGATATCGAATGCGCAGTTTATCCAGTTGCTGAAGCTGTATTTGCGCTTCAATTCCGGCGCGATGGGGGCAAACGGTCGGGTCAGGAAGTCTTTGAGTTCGTCGAGATTGCTGCCGTTCCAGTAGAACATATTGTCGGGATGGTAAAAGTCATAATGGACGATGGTCGGATTGGTGGTAATCAGTTTTTTATCCAAACCAATGGCCTCAAAAATCCGCAAAGACAAGCCGTAATGCTTGCGGTTGAGGAAGTCGACCAAGACGGAAGATTTGGCGGCTTCTTCTAAATTCTGGCGGTAAGACAACGCGTTGGCAAACGAGAAGAACTGCACTTCGGGGATGCCCAGCGCGGCTTGCTCTTCGGCAATTTTCTTGCTCGCCAGACGGAAGTCGATATCCAAACCGATGGCGCGTGCGGCGTCACAGAATGCGCGGATGTCGCTGTTGCGGTCTTCTGCGTATGATCCGATAAAGAGGATTTTGTTTTCGGTTTTTTCAGACGACGTGAAGCTGTCGAAATAGAAACTTGTGGTCGGATGCAATACATGGTCGTATTCGGGCAGCTTGTTTTGATCAAACGGATCGAAGAAATAAAATTTGTCGAAAAATTCGATATTTTCAAAATCTTCTTTCAAAAAGGTCAGCGCTTCCCAGTTGTAATAAACCATCAGCTTGGCATGGTTGCGCAGTTTGGAAATAAACTCTTTCGGATACGCGCCCAGCCAAATCATGAAACAATAATCCGCCTGCTCGGGATATTGCTCCAACAACGCTTCCAACCGCTCTTCCACCAAACGGAACATCACCCGTTTCTTGAAATCCATTCGTCCGAGGATGTTGCGGTACCAGATTTTCTGCATGCGCTGGAAGATGCTTTTGTATTTGAATTCTTTTTCTTCGTAAGTCAGGGACAGTACGTCGAAGCCGCATTTTTCCAGATTCTCAATGATGAGCTCGTGGATTTTAAACAGCTCCGGCATAGCCAGGATAACGGTTTTCTTTTTCATAATCGTCGTGCGGTAAAGAGGAAGGGTCGTCTGAAAATACAATCAGGCAATGGAGGAAACTTCTAAAACGGCTACTACGCTGAATCGTCTTAATTAATTGCCGATACCGAGCATACGGTTAAGCCATCGGGTAAACGAATATTTTTCTTTAATATCCGGACTGACCGGCTGATACGGACGCGCCAAGAAATCAGACAATTCGTCCAAGCTGCCGCCATCCCATAAAAACACATTGTCGGGATGATAAAGGTCGGTATCCCGTATGCTTTGGTTGGTCGTAATCAGTTTTTTGTCGAAACGCAGGGCATCGAAAATACGGAACGACAAACCGTAATGGTCAAACTGGGCAAAATCGACCACAGCCCCGCAGCTTTGTACCTTGCTTAAATTGTTTTCAAAACTAAGGATACTGCTGCGGTCGAGATAAGTAATGCCTTTTGTACCGAAGGCTTTTTCGGCACGGTCGTCTTTGCAATAAATATGGAAATCCAAAGGCAGCCCGAGGCGTTCCGCTTCGCTGATGAAATGCTTGGTCTGCTCTTCCCTCCTCAATTCGTAGCCACCAAGGAAGTAGAGGCCGTCGTTTGACGGCAATTCGGGAACAGGCAAATCGAAGTAGAAGTTGGTCGTGGCTTTGAAACCGCATTCCGGATACTGCTTAATATCTTGCGGGTCGAAAACCCAGCATTGATCGAAATAGTCCAAATATTCCAAGATATCGGGGAACCTCCCGATGCCGTCCCATTGGTAATTGACACATATTTCGCTGTGCGCACGAATGGCGGCAATGATTTCTTTAGGATAGATATTGGCGCGGATACACAGGGCGTAATCCGCTTTTTTTCCGTTTAACGAACCCAGCTTGCGTGCAATGTCATCCCGATAGCGGCTATATTTCAAAACTTTTTTGTAGTCGCCGTCTTTGGCAATATATTTGTAATACAGGTTTTTCACCCTGCTTGCCATATTGGGATAAAAAGAATCCCTGTCGTCGTAACAAAGGTTGACGACGTCGAACCCCAAAAAACGCAGGTTTTTTTCGATGCACTTGTCGAGTTCGTACATATAGGGAACAGCAAGGATGATGTTTTTATTCATGATTCGGGTGTAATGCGGTTAATCGATGGGGGCTGTGTTTTCAGACGACCCTTTGGTCATCGAAAGGGTCGTCTGAAAACATCAATCTGCTTGGTTCGACAGTATTTCTTGATATAGGCCTGCCAATTCGTCTTTTTGTTCCACAAAAGTCCGAATATGGCTTTTCGGCAGTTCAATGACTGCGCCGTCGTCCATTGCTTGATAGCGTTCGCAAACTTCGGCAATGGCGCGGCTCAATTCTTCCACGCCGCTGTCAAACGGAATGACCGTGCCGTTTTCGCCGTCGATAATGTCTTCGGACACACCGCCTGCATCCGTGGCGATTACCCAAACATCACGCAATACTGCTTCCCTGACCGTCAAACCGAAACTTTCTTTCCATTGTGTCGGGAACAGCAAAACATCGATTTCCGAGAAGAAATGGTCGATAGTATCTTGGCTGTAAGCAGGTTCGATGCGGAAGCGTTCCACGCCGTCGAAATCACTGTCAAAGAACGAACGTGCGCCGACGTTGAGCATATTGTCCACAACAACCAGTTCGGTATTGGGGAAACGGTGTTTCCTGAAGGCTTCCAAAATCAGATGAACGCCTTTGATTTTGGTTTTTCCGCCGACATAGCCGAAGCGGATAACGTCTTTTTTCCGTTTGGATACTTGACCCAAGGGGCGGGTAACGCCGTTTTTGTTGACGAGGACGTTCCTACCCAAAGTTCTTTCATGCAGCTCGGCAAAATATTTGCTGGGCGCAAGCAACATATCGATTTTCGACAGGGCGCGGGCTATGGTTTTGCTCCGTTCGTCTTCGGTATTCCATTGCTCGCGGAAGACTTCATTTTCGTCAAGCATGAACTGGTTCGGACAAATCCACCAGGCGTCATGCAGGGTAACGAGGGTTTTGACACCAGCTTCCCGACAAATATCGACCATGCCGACGCCCATGCTTTGAATGCAGTGGATATGGGCGATGTCGGGCTGTACGAGTTTGATGATATCTTTTAAGGCTTCATCAAAACGCGGGTTTTCGTGGGCGGCCGCATCTTCTGAAGGAACGGCAACGCCGAAAACGGTCACTTTGCCGTATTCGTAACGGATGACGCTGTACGGCGGCAGCCAGCTCTTCATCGGCAAGGTTGTTACCGCATATATTTCGTAGGCTTCTTCATCGGCAAGCAGTTTGTTCAGTTGCTCGGCAACAATGGTCGCCCCGCCAAACGATTGCGGATGATAGTAAACATTAAACGATAAGACTTTGGTTTTCCCTTTTGCGGCAGATTCAAAACGGACGGCGGGTGCAAGCTGCGTGCTGCCGATGGCTTGCGGGCTGTATGTTTCCGTAACCGTACGGTATGCCGCCTGCGCCATACTGTCGCGCAGTTCGGGATTTTGAATCAGGGTAGCGAACGCTTCATGCCATTGCTGTTCGCTGTCTGCCAGAAAGCCGTTTTCGCCGTTGACAATCACATCTGCGAAAGCCGCCCTTGGCGAACATACGGATGCCACTTTGGCAATCGATGCCTCAAGGTATTTGATATTGCTCTTGGCATCGTTGAAAACGAAGTTTTCCAAAGGCGCGATGCTGATGTCGCATTCGGACAAATAAGTCAGGTATTCCGTATAGTTGCAAAACGGAATACGCTCGATTTGGCTTTGTACATCATCGAAATATTCGGGCAGCTCCAAATAGCCGATGATTCTGAACCTGACATTCGGATTTTCTTTCAATATGTTGGCAAGCGCGGGAGCGGCTTCCAAAAAGTCGATGTTGTGTGTTTTGGTGCCCGAACCGTAAATAATCCGAATCAAGCCGTCTTCTTGTTTTTTCAGACGACCTTCGATGCTGCGTGCCGCTGCCAGTGTTTCATCATCCAACGCGTTTTCAACCACATAAACGGTCTCCAAACCTGCTTCCTTCATGGCTTTTGCCAGCCCCGAAGTCGAAGCGATGCCTTCGTCGCACGCCAACATGGCTTGACGGTAAAGTTTCGCGCCGTTAATCACGCCTTCTCTTTCTGCCGGTTCAAGCGAATTGATGGTACTGCTGGTTTTCAGGACATCTTCGTCAAAAATCAAATCATCGACATCCCATAATGTTTTGATATTCAGACGACGGCATTCCGCAATTAAATCCATCACGCTGTCAAAACCGGGAACGCGGTAGAAAATCACCAAACTTGCCAAAGAAATCTGTTTCTTGGCTTCGTTGCTGTCCGTCCATGAAGTTACGGAACAAGGAATGCCCAGCTCCTCAAGCATTTCCTGCTTTTGGATAACGCGATATTTTTTGCATTGCGGAATACTGAATTCGGCAATGATGGCAACTTTGGGTGCAAGCGTGTCGGCAGCATGTTTGGTCAGTCGCTGGATAAACGTTTGCGGAATCGGGTCTGCCTGAACACCAAGAATTTCCTGTGCAACAACAGGCGAAGAACCGACCATTTTTAAAAGCTGTTTCACGCTTTTAATCGAATGGGTTTGCTTGTAATGGCGGCGTAAAAACTGATATGCCTTGCCGATACTGCCCTTCTCGCGCACCAAAAGACGGAAGCCTTTGCGGTAGCGGTTGGCAGAGCTGATGGCCTGTTCGGTTTTAACGAACGGCTTGAATACCTTAACCGTCCACAACCCTTTGTATTTTGCCAATCGTTGGCTTTCCTGACGGATGTGCTGTTCTAATAAAGCACGGTTTTCATTGAGTCCGTGTATGGCTTGCTCGAACGATTGTCTGTTTTCGTTCAAGGTATTGATGGTGTGTTCGAGCGACTGTTTTTCCTGCTGCAAGGTATCGATTTGTTTTTTCAGCAGTTCGATTTGTTTTTCTTGTTCTTTCGATTGCTCTTCTGCTGCCTGGCTGCGCACCATCAACTGCATCAACATATCGATTTGCTGTTGCAGAGACTCAGTCTGCTTGGCAGACAGTTCGGTTTGTTGCAGCAGTTTTGCCATTACATGCTGCAATTCTTGGTTTTGATTTTGCATATTGGTATTGTCTTCTCGCAATTGAAGGTTTAGCTCGGATAAAGATTGGATTTGTTGTTCTAGTAAGGATATTTTTTGAATACAGTCGGAATATCCCAAATGATGTTGCATAAACAGCGCGCGGTTTTTCTCGTAGACTTTTTGCCAGTCTTCGCGGTTTAAATCAGGATTTTGCTCTAAGCGGTTAATCAGCGATGACCCGTCACGGCGTTTGCGGTAGCGGAACAACACTTCCGGAATACGGATAACGGTTCCGCCGTTGCTTAAGAGGCGTATCCAAAAATCCCAGTCTTCGTGTGTCGTCAGGTTTTCATCAAATCCACCCAATGCGGCAAAATCTTCGGCGCGGTGCATGGAGACGGATGAAGGAAAACGGTTGCCCATCAAAAGGCTTTCCAAACCGTCATAATCCGGCAGATTCCACAAACCTTCTTGCGCATCGAAATATTCCGCCAACGGATACACCAGCTTGCAGTCGGGATTGTTTTCCAAAACCGTGACGCATTTTTCGATGTAATCCGGCAGGATGAGGTCGTCTGAATCGAGAAACAGGAAGTATTTGCCCCCCGCCAGCCTCGCCGCATGATTTCGGGCGGCGGCAACGCCTTGATTGTTTTGTACGGCGTAACGTATTGCGGGCTTGTCCGCCAGAAACTCCCTCAAATAATCGGCGTGTTCCGGGTCGGAGCCGTCATCAACAATGATGATTTCAAAATTCTGATGGCTTTGGCTAAGGACGGACTGGATGGTTTCTACAATGTATTCCTTACAGTTGTAGTAAGGGATCATCACGGAGACGGTGGGGGACTGGGCTTGATGATTCATGCGGATAGTTCCTTTCTGTCTGTTCGGCAGCCTTCCTTGTCTTGCAGCTCGGTGTTTTCAGACGACCTCTTAAATAAATCGTCCTTCAACTGACTGACAGGTCGTCTGAAAATCAACCTGCCACCTGCTTAGGCATATTGCGCAACATGGAGTAATAGCCGTTTTGAGCCATCAGCTCACTATGCGTGCCTTGTTCGACAATATGGCCTTCATCCATAACGATGATGCGGTCGGCTTGTTCGACAGTGGTCAGGCGGTGGGCGACGATGATGCTGGTGCGGTTTTCCATCAGGCGTTCGAGGGCTTGTTGGACGAGGCGTTCGGATTCGTTGTCCAGCGCGCTGGTGGCTTCGTCCAAAAGCAGGATGGGAGCATCTTTCAAAATGGCGCGGGCAATGGCGACACGTTGACGCTGACCGCCGGAGAGTTGGTTGCCGTTTGCGCCTATCGGCTGGTTCAAGCCGTATGGCGAGCTTTCAACCAAGTCTTGCAAATTCGCGGCTTTGAGGGCTGCCAATACTTCTTCTTCAGTTGCATCGGGACGGCTGTAACGAACGTTTTCCAAAAGAGTGTCGTCAAACAGGAAAACATCTTGGGAAACAAGGGCGAATTGGGAGCGCAGATTGTCGAGTTTGATGTCTTCGATGTTGGCATCATCCAAATAAACCGCGCCGGAGCTTGGTTCGACAAAACGCGGAAGCAGGTTGACGACCGTGGATTTGCCGCTGCCTGAACGTCCGACCAAAGCAACGCGTTCCCCTTGGCGGATGTTGAGATTGAATCCATCCAAGGCTTTTTTACCGTCTTCGTGGTAGCGGACATCGACGTTTTCGAATTTCAGACGACCTGAAACGTTTTTCAGATGTTTGGTGCCCTTGTCTTGCTCAGGTTCGGTATCAAGGAACTGACAAACCGCATCCGAAGCGATAAACATGGTCTGCATGGGGATGCTGATGTTCGCCAAGTTTTTGATCGGACCGAGCATTTGCAGCATGGCAACGATAAACGCCATAAATTCGCCGATGGTGGTATAGCCTTGCTGACTCTGCCAAAGGGCAATAAAGATGACGACGGCCAAAGCAAATGACGCAATCAGTTCGCTGAACGGAGAACGCGCCGCGCTGGCTTGCGTGATTTTTTTACCGAGACGGACGATGGTGTCATTGACTTCGGCAAAGCGTTCAGACGCTTTCTTCTGACCGCCAAAGAGTTTGACCACGCGGTGTCCTTGGTGGACTTCGTTAACGACGTTGTTCAGCGTACCGATACTTTGCTGCGCGCTGGCAATGATGTCTTTCAGACGGTTGCGGTAATAACGGGACAACAAAGACAACAGCGGGAACATCAGGGCGACAATCAGACTGAGCTGCCAGTTCAAATACAGTAGAACGCAGACCAAACCGATGACAATCATGGTATCGCGGGTCAAAACGATAAAGACATTACTGGCGTTGCTGATGGATGATTCCGCCATTTGCACCATGTTCATCAAAACTGTGCCGGACGGAGTTTCCTGATGGAATTTGGAAGAGAGTTGCAGCATCTTGGCAAACATATCGCGGCGCAGATGGCTGATTGCCATGACGGAAACCCAAGTCAGCAGATATGTGCTGACAAAGCGGCTGATGCCTCGAATGATGACCAAAAAGATAAAAAATACCGGCACAACCCAGACTTTATTGGGCGTCCCCCAAATCAGGTAGGTAAATTGATCTTTCCAGTTTTGCAGCGTGGCGACGATGCCGCCTGCGGTGTTGAGTTCGGGCGGCGCAGAAGGCGGGGCGAAGCCTTGGTTGACCAGCGGGGCAATAAAGGCGGCGAGATAGCTTTCGGTGGCGGCAACGCCGAAGATAGCAATTAAAGCAAAGATGATGCGTGTTTTATAAGGGCGGATATAAGCCATCAAGCGCATGAAACTGCGCGAATCTTCTTGGGTAAACAGGCCGAAGGTCAGTTTTTCTATCATTGGCTCGGTGTTCCGGAATAATGCAGATTGAATATTTTATCAATCTGTCGGATTGGTAAAGCCTATGATTATATCGCAACGAAGTTACCGATGCGACGAAATTGCTGTTTTTAAATGAATAACGATTTTTATTTCTGTAAAGTTTTTTCAGACGACCTTAAATGTTCAAAATAAATTAATAATAAACTGGGATGTAAAACACCTCCTGTTGCTATTCCCTTCCCTATCCAAACAAAACCAACAGACATTAAAAAACGACCTTTCATTAAGAAAGGTCGTCTGAAACATAAAAGGCGGCAAGTTTAATGCGCTTCGATAAAGGCGGCGACTTGCTCGGAATTGGTCAAAGCGCTGCACACGGCTTCTTTGTTGATACGTTTTGCCAAACCTGCCAACACTTTGCCCGGTCCGCATTCGGCGGATTCGGTAATGCCTTCGGCAACGAGTGCGTTAACGGTTTCCGTCCAACGTACAGGGCTGTAAAGCTGACGAACAAGCGCGTCTTTGATTTTCTCTGCATCGTCGTAAGCGGCAACATCGGCATTATGGATGACGCGGATTTGCGGTTGTTTGATTTCAACGGTTTTGAGCGCTTCGGCAAGTTTTTCCGCAGCAGGCTTCATCAGGCTGCAATGCGAAGGAACGGATACAGGCAGCGGCAGCGCGCGTTTGGCTCCCGCTTCTTTGGCGGCGTTCATAGCGCGCTCGACGGCGGCGGCATTGCCCGCAATCACGACTTGTCCGGGCGAATTGAAGTTGACGGCTTCGACCACTTCGCCTTGCGCGGCTTCTGCACAAATGGCTTTAACCTGTTCATCTTCCAAGCCGAGAATTGCCGCCATCGCACCTACGCCCTGCGGCACGGCGGACTGCATCAGTTCGGCACGCAGGCGGACGAGTTTGACTGCATCCGCAAAATCCAATGCACCGGCGGCGACAAGTGCGGTGTATTCACCGAGGCTGTGGCCGGCAACGACGGCAGGTGTTTTGCCGCCCGCTTCAAGATAAGCACGGTAAACGGCAACACCGGCGGCTAACATAATGGGCTGCGTATTCACGGTTTGCCCGATGAGTTCGGCATCCGTACCGTTAATCATCGCCCACAAATCCTGACCCAAGACGGCGGAAGCTTCGTCGAAGGTGTTTTTTACGACCGATTGTCCTGCGAAGCCGTCCATCATATTAAGGCTTTGCGAACCCTGACCAGGGAAGAAAAATGCAAAAGACATGATATTCCTTTGTTTCAGTTTAGTTTTTCAGAAAATTCGTCAGAGGATTGTCGGCGTAATGTATCAGCAGGGCATAGGTAATGGCAACATTTATTGCCACCGTCAGCCAGAAAATCTGAACAAAAGGAACTTTCTTGGTTTTGTGGCGGAACGCGGCGCGCGCAACCAATGCACCGGGCCAGCCGCCCAGCAGGCTGAATGCGTGCAGTTTATTTTCTGGGATACGGTTTTGGTATTCGTTTTTACGTCTGATTTTGCGCGCGGACTCCATCGCCGTCTGCTTATCCTGTTGATAGAGGATGAAGGCGGCAATACTGATAAGGACGTAAATGAAAAACAGTTTATTGGAAAGCACGGCGACAACGGTCAGGAAAATGACAGCGATGACGCTGTTGATCAATAGTGCCTGCATATCAATGTTGAGCCTGTTGTAGTCGGGTGGCAATTCGTCAAACAGGAATGCTTCGTCGCCCAGCCGGACGACCTTGATGGCTTGCTGGCGGTTGCCTTCTATCGGGCGGTTGCAGTAGAAACTGACGCGCTGTCCTGTTTGCGGACGGCTGGTATTGTAATGGTACGCACTGATGTGGAAGAAAATATTTTGGGATTCGTCGCCGAAACGGATAAAGCCGTAGCCTTTGGCATCATCCCATGTGGTAATCGTACCGCTCATGACCTGATTGGGCGGCAACAGATTCTTTTGGGCGGATTTCGGAGCGGGATAACGGGTTTCGGCAACCAACGGCTGCTCGATTTTGACTTCAACTTTAGGACCGTGTTCCGGACGGAAAAAGTGTACGGTTTGACCTTGTGCTTTTTTCGAGGGCGCAGCGTGTATCGACTCAGGCTCGGGCTCCGACTCGGGCGTACTGCGGATAACAGCATCGACCAGCAGCCATTGTCCGTTGGGATGGCGACGGAGCGTGCCTTCAAGGCGGTCGCCCGCCCGAGGTGTACGGGTTTGGTCGGCAAGAAACTGTCCCAGCACAAACACAGGCTGCCCTTCGTTTGAAACATCCATTCCATAACCACCATTCTTCGACCAATCCCAGTCGGTCAGCGTAATGACCGCGCTGTCATTGTTTTTATAACCCGGATTGACACGCTCGACATCCCTTGCGACGGCGCGGTTGTTTTCCGTTTCAATTTGAAAGCTAACACGGTGTCCGGTTTCAGGTTCTTGATAATCGGGGTGTAGGGATTGGCGGTTGGCAAAGATGCGTTGCGAAGATTCGTCGCAAATAA
This sequence comes from Neisseria sp. Marseille-Q2251, assembly GCF_940793045.1. Taxonomy (NCBI): domain Bacteria; kingdom Pseudomonadati; phylum Pseudomonadota; class Betaproteobacteria; order Neisseriales; family Neisseriaceae; genus Neisseria; species Neisseria sp. Marseille-Q2251. Next base: position 12,453 of record NZ_CALNWV010000028.1, on the reverse strand, counting down.
TGGAGCCGCGGCTCATTTCCCCGAACCAATGGGCGATTGTCCCGTAATGTTTATTATGGTTCATTTTATTTTTATATTAAGGAAAAAAATGTATTGGATAATCAGTTTTGAAATTATACCAATTTATCATAATCCATGTGGATTTTAACCATAATAAATAAAAAGTTGTCTGAAACGGTGTCGGTTTGAAGCAACGACACATTTTCAGACGACCTCTTTTCAATGCTCAACAGAGACAGCACCCTTCCCCCTCTGCATAACATATAGTGGATTAAATTTAAATCAGGACAAGGCGACGAAGCAGCAAACAGTACAGATAGTACGGCAAGGCAAGGCAACGCCGTACTGGTTTAAAGTTAATCCACTATACTTTTCAACTACCAACCTGAATCTTCTACACTTTAAACAACTAACCCATCCCTCAAAATACGAATCCCGGCTTTCCTATCAAAAAGGTCGTCTGAAACCGCACCAACGCAGTTTCAGACGACCTTTTAAGTTTTAAACGGACAAAAAATCAATATTTAACCAACACCGCGCCCCATGCGAAGCCGCCGCCTATGCCTTCAAGCAGCAGGTTTTGTCCGCGCTTGATTTGACCGTTTTGAATGCCGACATCGAGCGCGAGCGGGATGGAAGCGGCGGATGTGTTGCCGTGTTCCTGTACGGTCAGGATGACTTTTTCCATGTCCAGACCCAAGTGTTTGGCGGTGGAGTCGATAATGCGTTTGTTGGCTTGGTGTGGCACGAGCCAGTCGATTTGATCGGGGGTATAACCTGCTTCGCTGATGACTTCGTCGGCGATTTTTGCGAGCATTTTGACCGCGAATTTAAACACGCCCGGCCCGTCCATTTTGACGTAAGGCGAACCGCAAACTTGCCCGTTGGCGATTTGACCGGGTACATTGAGCAGGTCGAGATAGTTGCCGTCGGCTTTGAGTTTGCTGTGGATGATGCCTGCTTCGTCGGACGCGCCCAATACTACTGCGCCAGCGCCGTCGCCAAACAAAACGCAGGTCGTGCGGTCGTTCCAATCCACGATGCGGCTGAACGTTTCCGCGCCGATGACCAAAGCCTTTTTCGCCATGCCGCTTTTGATGTAGGCGTTGGCGGTGGACAGGGCATACATAAAGCCCGCGCAGACCGCCTGTACGTCAAATGCGGGGCAGCCGTTTTCTATGCCGAGCTTTTGTTGAACAATGGTTGCGGTGGACGGGAACTGCATATCGGGGGTAGCGGTCGCCACGATAATTAAATCGATTTCATCGGCAGCGACACCCGCTGCAACCAGCGCGCGGCGTGATGCTTCGGCGGCGAGGTCGCTGGTTTTTTCGCCTTCGTCTGCAATATGGCGAAACTTGATGCCGGTACGGGTGGTAATCCACTCGTCGGACGTATCGACTTTTTTCGCCAAATCGTCGTTGCTGACGCGGTTGGCGGGAAGATAGCTGCCGGTACCTAAAATTTTGGCGTATTGCATGTGAAGGCCTTTGAGCGTTGATTCGGATAATCGGCTATTGTAAGCGAAAACAGATGAATTGCCCAACGCCGCGAAGGCGTAAAACAGGTAAAGCAGGCAATGGCTTGAAAAACAAATATAAACCCATGATTTCAATAAAACTTACTTTTCAAACCATCTAGGGATTTACGCTTCCCATCCCGTTTTTAGACGACCTCGGTTACACAAAATCCCCCCAAAGCGTCTGCATCGCCGCAATCGCCGCCAGCGAAGCGGTTTCCGTCCGCAAAACCCGTCTGCCCAGCGTTACCGACTGGAATCCCGCCTCAAATGCCAATCGTTCCTCCTCGTCCGTCCAGCCGCCTTCCGGCCCCACCATAAAAATCAGGTCGTCTGAAAACGGCTTGACGGCACGCAAACTCTGGGCGCGGTTCAAACTCATCAACAGCTTGGTCGTTTCAGACGACATCTGTTTCAAAGCCTCGCGGTAAGGCAGCAGCGGGCGCACCTCCGGCACAATATTCCTGCCGCTTTGTTCGCAGGCGGACACCACAATTTCCTGCCAACGCGCCACCCGTTTGTCCGCCCTCTCGCCGCTCAGGCGCACGACACAGCGTTCGCTGATCACAGGCTGAATCGCCGCCACGCCCAGCTCCACGCTTTTCTGCAAAGTAAAATCCATACGTTCGCCGCTCGACACCGACTGCACCAACGTGATTTTCAGCGGCGATTCGTTGTCCGCCTCCTCCTCGCGCAACACTTCCGCGCAGGCACGGCGTTTCTCCAAAACATCCAAACGCGCGGGAAACGCCTTGCCGTTGCCGTTAAACAAAACGACCTCTTCCCCGCAGCGCACGCGCAAAACATTTAAATGACGCACAACATTATCAGGCAGTTCAACGACTTGCCCCGCATATAAAGCATCAGGCAGATAAAATCTGGACATGGTTCTTCAAGTGAAAACGGATATAATAACGCGATTATACGATTTCGCACCCCAACCGCAAAAACAAGGACAAAAAGTGTTACACCGATTGCAAAAAGTCGTCCGGCACATCGCGCAAACCGAAGTCATGCCGCGCTTCCTGAATACCCCGTCGCACCGCAAAGAAGACGGCTCCATGCTCAGCGAAGCCGACCTTGCCGCCCAAACCGCCTTCGCCGCCGCCCTGCCCTTGTTGATCGACAGCCCCATGCTCGGCGAAGAAATGAGCGTGCAAGAACAAACCACCCTTTGGAAACTGCACGCGCATACCGACGGGCTATGGGTCGTCGACCCCATAGACGGAACCAACAACTTCGTCAACGGACTGCCCCATTTCGCCGTTTCCGTCGCCTTCGTCAAAAACGGCCGCGCCGAACTCGGCATCATCTACAACCCCGTCAGCGGCGAATGTTTCTACGCCGAACGCGGCAAAGGCGCATACCTCAACGGCACGCAACTCCCCCTGCGCACCGTCGACAAAAAACTCAGCGAAGCCATCGCAGGCGTCGAAATCAAATACCTGCGTTCCGGCAAACTCACCAGCCGCATGAGCACGCTTGCCCCCTTCGGCACCATCCGCAGCATGGGCAGTAGCACGCTCGACTGGTGCTACCTCGCTAGCGGACGCTACGACGTTTACGTCCACGGTGGACAAAAACTGTGGGACTACGCCGCCGGCGCTCTGATTTTTGAAGAAGCAGGCGGCAACCTGTCCACTTTGGAAGGCGACGACTTCTGGAGCGGCGAACACGTCTTCAAACGCTCCGTCATCGCCGCCCTGCAACCTGCCCTGTTCGAACGTTGGGAAAAATGGATACGGGAGAACCAGTAAACCGGTTTTATCGGCAAATACAGCGGCAGATTAAACAAAACAATCATAATGAAATAGGGAAAGTTTCAGACGACCCTATTTGAATTATCCACCCATTTCGAAACAATCAAACCGATGAACAGACCCTCCGTTATTTTCATTGATGTGGACGACACCCTTGTCAGAAGCGTAGGCAGTACGCGCATTCCCATGCCCGAAGTCATCCGCCAAGTCCGCCGCCTGCATGAAAACGGACATATGCTTTACCTTTGGAGCAGCGGAGGAGCCGACTACGCCCGTCGCAGCGCAGAAGAATTGGGCATATCGGAATGTTTCCAAGCATTTTTACCCAAACCGAACGCCTATATCGATGATCAAGCGGTACACGAATGGCGGTTCTGTACCCACTTCCTCCCTATCAACAGCGGACAAATCGACGGGTAACCTCAACAACAGCATTTCGCCCGACGGAATGAAAATGCAATTGCCGTGTATCCCTGTACATCTCTTGTACAAAAAGGTCGTCTGAAAAACAGCTTTTCAGACGACCTTCCAAAATGGTTGTTGCAAAAATATGACATATGAAATTTAAAATTCAACGGGTTTAATACCGCTTATCTCAATAAATTAACGTCTATCGGAGTTTTCGCGCAATTTATTCAAAAGATTTCACTTCTTAACAGCATTTAATACTAATGCTGGTAGAATTCAAATTGCTGACACACACCGCTCTTTTATCCCTTTTGGGCGGTGCAGCAAGTAAGACGTTTTCCCGCAATGTATTGGCCATTCATACTTCTCCCTTGGTATGAATGGTTTTTTTTATCTACAGTTTTGATAACTCAGCCCTGACGCCTGATTAAGCACGATAAATATCGCAAACGCCATACAGATCCCGCTGAAAGATAGGGTATATCTACAATCCTATTATCCGGCTTCAAAAACTGCCTTGAAGAATTGATAACAACATAAGGCAGATATACGCCCACTTCTCACAACAGCATTTTATACCAAAATTCAGCAAAAAACTGAAATATCAATCCACCCCGGAACCGACAATCCCATTTACACCGGCAGCCTGCGCCAACCGATACAAGATATGTTGCGGCATATCGTTGTGCCACAACCGCGTGATGTTCGCGATCACCGGCAGATGACAGGTTTGCCGCACCCTGACAATTGCATCCACATCCAAACGATAAGCATGTTCCGGTTCGAAACTCAAAGTCCCCGCCTCGCCCAAGATAATATGGTGATTGCCGCGCAAAGCGATGTGCTCGGCAGCCGCCAGCCAATCATCAACCCGATGATGCTTATCTTTACACAACACTACCGGCGTATTCAGACGACCCACTTCATCCAACAAGACCCGATTCCCCATCAGCTCTCCGCCCAGATACAAAACGTCTGCCTGCGCCTTCAAAGCCTCATCAATCTGACGCACATCGCGGATACGCACCAAAATCGGTTTTCCCTGTTCATGAAGCCGCTGAATATCCTGCTGCATCAGTTGGATTCTCGCCTTTTCGCTCCCGTTGTCCATTTCTGCATAAGGCCGTGCCGACAGATAAAACGGATCGACAAATCCCGCATCAGCATCCTCAATCCGATTGATATCCACGGTAATATCCAAAACCTTCTCGCCGCCAAACAACACGCCCCGTATCGAAATCTTGCTGTCTTCAGGCTGCTCCTCCCGACTGATGATTTTCCAATCGTTCAGAACCCGGAACACGCGCTCCACATCGGGCAGCCGCGCCAATTCATTGGAATGGAAGACCCGCTCGTCGCCCAGCGCGCCGATAATCGTCCTTTCTTCACCACGCGAAATATGTTCCCGCAAGCCACGGCTGCGAATCGTATCCACCACCCGTTGAACAGACTCCTCGCTCGACCATTTGCGCATTACGATAATCATCGACACCTCCTCAAACCAATAGAACCTGCATTATATAGTCACGTTTTATCAAAACAATACCTCAACACAAAGGTATGTGCACCAACCGTCTGCCTTAATATCTAAACAACATGGTCAGATATCGGGTCGTCTGAAATCCGTATCCCACCACTCAGCCCCATTCGTAACCCTCTGTCCCGACGCGCCAACCATCCCAAGGGCATGTGTTATACTCTTACTCTTTAATCTTTATTTGTGCCCATGAACCTTCTGCCAAACTCCGGAAAATTCTGGCTGAAATTCCTCATCTTCAGCCTCATAGCGGTCATCATTGCCGCTGCCGGACTGTACGCATCGGTTTACAACTTCTTCACACCCAAACGCATCGAAACCCTTACCCAATCCGCCCTGCAATCAACCCAACGCACCATCCGCTTCAGCCCCGAAATTCAATGCAGTTGGTTCCCCCGCCCCACCCTTACCCTCAAAAACGTCGTCATCTCCTACCCCAACAGCACGCAAGCCGCCATCCATATTAAAGAAACCAACATCGGAATCGGCTGGAGCAGCCTGTGGAACGACACACCCATCATCGAAAAATGGGTGCTTAAAGGCGCAGATGTTTCAATCGAACGCGCCGAAAACGGCAAATGGAGCCTTCAAGACCTTTGGCAGCAGCCCCGAAACACAGCCACGCTCAACCGCCTCGTTGTAGAAAACAGTACCCTGCGCCTAAGACTCGACAACACACCGTACACCATCGAAGACTTCAGCCTCAACCTCCGTTCGGAAGATTCCGACGGCCGCCGTTTCAAAATCGGCGGCAACATCCGCAACCCGCAGTTTCCCCTCGAATGGAACGGCAACGGTCTGCTTAAAACCAACGCAGCAAACTGGAGCATTCCCGAGCTGCGTTTTGAAGCGCAAAGCCGCCGCGACCAAGACACTGTCAAAATCAATATGACCAGCACCTTAGCTTGGCAAACGCAAAACCACACCCTGCAAGTCAGCAATATCAACCTACGCGCAGAAAGCGTTCAACGCAACCTCCACCTGACCGCCCAAGCGCCCCTGCTCATCTTCAAAGACAACCATCTCAACCTCAATACCGTCAGCGGAGCCTTTACCGCAGGCTCGCCCGACAGCCAATGGGACGGCTCCTTCAAACTCGACAAAACCAATCTGCGTCCGAGCGTCATTACTCTTGACAGCTTCGAGCTCAACGGCAGATACAAAAACCAACTGCGCCAAACCAGCTTTACCATCAGCGGCCCGATGTTGTGGCAGAAAAAAACCGGTTTACAATCCGACAACGTGCGCATTACCACCCTGCAGGACACCGTCAACCGACTGCCCCAACCGCGCTTTATCAGCATGCTTGACGGAAATTTCAGCCTGACCGATTCCGGCAACTGGCAAGGCAGCTTCAAAGGCACATTCGACCGCCAACCCGTTGCCTTGAGCTTAAAATACCAAACCCAGGCCGAGCAAAAACCCAGACTCGAAGCAGGCGTCGCCCTGCAAAAACTCAACCTCACCCCCTACTTGGAAGACTTTCAAGCCGGTTCAGACGACCCCTACCCGAAATTTCTCAACCACGCCAACACCCCCGATATCGAAGCCAGCATCAAGGTCAACAATATCCAAACGCCTGGCTTCCAATTGGACAACGTCGAAACCCGGCTGACCGCCAATAACGAACATATTACCCTGAGCAACTTCAAAGCCGGACTCTACGGAGGCCGTACCGAGGGCGGCATCAGCATAGCCAACACCACACCCCCCTCCTACCACCTCCAACAAAACGCAGAAAGCGTACAAATCCAACCCTTGCTGCAAGACCTGTTCGGCTTCCACAGCTTTAGCGGCAACGGCAACGCCGTCATCGACCTGACCGCCAAAGGCAACAACCGCGAGCAAATGCTCAAAAACCTCAACGGGATGCTGACCCTCAACATCTCCGAAGGCGCATGGCACGGCATCGACATGGACAACATCCTCAAAAACGGCATCATCAGCAAAGACAACACCAACCAAACCCCGCCGCCCAAAACCCCTTTCCACCATTTCGTCCTCAACAGCGAAATCGACAAAGGCATCAGCCGCCATGTCAACACCGAACTCTTTTCCGACAGCCTGCATGTTGTCAGCAGCGGCTACACCGACCTCAGCACCCAAGAGCTATCGGAAGACCTGCTCATCCGCAATGCCCTGAACCCGCAAAACAAACCCATTCCGCTCAAAATCAGAGGCACGGTACAAAACCCATCCATCACCATCGACTACAACCGCCTGACCGACGGCCTCAACAGCCCGCAGGAAAAACAAAAAGCCCTCGAAAACACCCTGCGCGAACAATGGCAATGGATCAATCCAAACCGCAAATAACCCAAAGGTCGTCTAAAAACCGTTCTCAGACGACCTTTAGCTTAATGAATCCATTGGATAGAGGATACACAAAAGATAATGACGCAGAATAGGCATTGACCGGTTTTCAGACGACCTGCCTAGCCACACAGCAATCCACCTTCTCCTTCATCCGCAGAAAAAACAAAGATAAATCTGACTGATACACAAATAAAGCCCCCTCTCCCATTCAGCGGGAGAGGGGGTATTTTTGCGGACAGAATTTTGACTTATGGCAAGATGCGTGAAGAAGCGTGAGGCCGTCTGAAAAAAACGATTGCCAATTTTTACAGCTAGAGTATAGTTCTTTATAACTATTTTTCAGCTAGTTCCTTATATCTATCTTTGCAACCTTGGATAAGTAGTTGCCATTGGGTACTCCGCCCGGCGGCAACATTTTTTTATCTGAAAGGATTTGATGAATTTTATTCGTTTTCTCTGACGCAGGTCGTCTGAAAAACCTAATACTTTGAATATTTATAGTTTTTATGGTTATAAATATCAAATAAAAATAAACATTTTACGACAACAGCTTTATCCGGGATCAATCAAATGAACAATACAAACAAAGAGAAACTTTTCAAACTCAGCACCTTGGCGCTCTGCCTTGCCGCGCTGCCGCAAGCCGTTCACGCCGCAGAAGAAGTGCAGCAGGTCGAATTAAAGCAGGTCAATGTGGTCGGCAAAAACCGCAGCCTACGTACCGAAAATCAAAACAGCTACACCGTATCCGCGATGCGTTCGACTACGGGATTGGTACTGTCTCCAAGGGAAATTCCCCAATCCGTCAGCGTCATCACCAAAAAACAACTTGAAGACCAAGGCGTGGCCAGCCTCGAAGGCGCGTTGCAGAATGCTACGGGCGTCAACGTCTTCAAAAGCGGCGGGCGCACGCATTTCATGTCGCGCGGCTATTTTATCGAGCAACTTGAAGAAGACGGCATTGCCACTCAAATCGGTTCGCCCGGCGGATTCGGCTTGGGCGGTCCGTCCGGCGACCCGACCAGCGTAACCGATATAGCGATGTACGACCGCATCGAAGTGGTACGCGGCGCAGCCGGGCTGACGCAGGCAAACAACGAACCGGGCGGCACGATTAACGCCGTCCGTAAGAAACCGACCTCCAAACGCCAGCTTTCCGCCGATTTGACGGTCAACACATGGGGCAAAGTGGGCGGCACGTTTGACGCGTCGGGTGCTTTAAGTCCGGAACACGGCCTGCGCGGGCGCTTTGTCGGCTCGATTGGCAGCAACAAAACCTTCAAAGACCAATCCGGCGGACGCGACATCCTGCTTTACGGCGTGATGGACAAAGACATCGGCGACAACGGCAAGCTCTCTTGGGGCGCGAGTTATCTCAACCAAACCAAAACGCCCGACCCCGACGGCCTGCCCATGCGCACAGACGGCAAAGAATGGAAACGCAGCCGCTATCTCGGCGCAGATTGGAACGAAGCTCGTCTGAAAAAACACAACCTCTTTGCCGAGTTTGAACATTATTTCAACGACAACTGGAAACTGAGCAGCAAGCTGGACTGGCGCAAAAGCGACAATTCAAAAGAATATTACACGCTGGGCGGTACGGGCAACGGCATAGGTGTGGACGGTTTGGGCAAAACTTACAGCTTCGACCGTTACGACACGGACAGCCGCCAGTTTACTTTCCAAAACAACCTGACCGGCCGCATCTTCGCCTTCGGCCAAAGCCACGACCTCTTCTTCATGCACAGCTATTCCAGAGAGAAGATGAACACGGGCAACCGCTGGTTCGACGACAACAGCACCTATAACGCGGATGCGTTCAACGGCAGCGAAAAAGCCAAACCCGATTGGGATGCCGATACCGCCAAGTCACGCGGCGGCAACGGCAGCTACCGCACCCACGCCTTCGGTTTGGGCGCGCGCATCAATCCTACCGACAAACTGCACGTCATCGTCGGCGGACGCTATACCAACTGGCACCGCAACCTCTATTGGGACAGAAACCTTAAAGACAGCTCGGAAGGCACATATTACGCGCTCAAACGCAACCGCTTCATCCCCTATGCCGGCATCACTTACGACATCACGCCTAAACAAAGCGTTTACGCCGCCTACACATCCATCTTCAAACAAACAATGAACCGCGACTACAACGACAACCTGCTGCCGCCGATTATGGGACGCAACTACGAAATCGGATGGAAAGGCGAATGGAACGAAGGCCGTCTGAATACTTCCGTCGCCCTCTACCGCACCGACAAAGACAACAACAACCAACGCGTCAATGCCAAGCCACATCCTTATTGGGAACCGCTGGATCAAAGCAGCCGCGGTTTGGACGCTGAAATTTCCGGCAGCCTGACCGACCGTTGGCAGGTTTACGCAGGCTACACCTTCAACCGCAGCACCAACCGCAACAGCGTCGGCGATAATGTCGAATCGCGCCGAAAAGGCTACAACTTCAGCAGCCATACGCCGAAACATATGTTCCGTCTCTACACCAGCTATATCCTGCCGGTTGATGACGGCAAATGGACGGTCGGGCTGGGCTTAAAGAGCAGCAGCAAAACCGCCAATTCCTACGGCTCCATCAAGCAAGGCGGCTATACGGTTTGGAATACCAACGTCCAATACCGCCCAAGCAAAAACCTGCAACTGGGGCTAGCGGTCAACAACCTGACCGACAAACGCTACTACGAAAACCAATACAGCCGTGCCGCCAACAGCGGCAACTTCTACGGCGAACCGCGCAATGCCGTGTTCAGCCTAAAATGGAAAATGTAAATAGCAGCATAGCAAGCACGGGTTGACCGCTCATTTTTTAAAAGCATAAACCAACTATTGCTGATAAAAAGGCCGTCTGAAAGTACAATTTCACTTTCAGACGGCCATTCGCACGCATTCACAAGCATTATGAAAACACTCAAAAAATTCTTTTACCTTGCCCGCCCTTTTTGGTCAGGGGCACACGGCCGCCTCCAATGGCTGATGCTCGCCGTTTTGATAGGGTTTACCCTATTCTCCATCACCATCAGCGTTTGGATTGCCGCATGGGACAAACGCTTCTACGACGCGCTGGCCGCATTTGACGGCGCATCCATGCCCGCGCTCATCGTCGAATACCTCGGCTATATGGCGATGGTTATCGGCTGTATCGTTTGTGCCGACTGGCTGCAAAAACGCCTCATCTTCCGTTGGCGCACCCATCTGACCGAGCAATTTCAAAAAGACTGGCTCGAAGGCCACAAACACTACCGCCTGCGCCTGACGGGCGAACCGGACAACCCCGACCAACGTATCGCCGAAGACATCTACCTGCTTACCGACAAAAGCATCAGCCTCTTTCGCTCCTTCATCAATAATATTGCCAAATTCAGCGCGTTTGTTACCGTACTGTGGACGCTCTCCGGCGTACAGACTTTCAACATCGGCGGATACAGCATTAACGTTTACGGCTACCTTGTTTGGGTTGCCTTGATTTATTCCGTCATCAGCACCCTGATTGCCCACCTCGTCGGCCGCAAACTCAAAAACCTCAACATCGACCGCCAGCACCGCGAAGCCGACTACCGCGCCGCCCTCCTGCGCGTGCGCGACCACGCCGAACAAATCGCCTTCTACAACGGCGGCGAAGCCGAAACAGGCCGTCTGAAACAACGTTACCTCCGCATCCGCGACAACTGGCGGCGGCTCACCAACTGCGAATTTCGCCAAGAAACCTTCTGGGCGACCTATGTGCGCATCAGCATCTTCATCCCCATCCTCGCCACCCTGCCCATGTACCTCGCCAAAACCATGACCTTCGGCGACATGATGCAGACCCGTACATCGTTTGCCCGCGTCCAAGACAGCTTCGGCTGGTTTACAGATTCCTACCGCCGCCTCATCGAATGGGCGGCAGTTGTCGAACGCCTCTCCGGTTTTCAGACGGCATTGGAACAAGTAGAACAAGAAGGCAGAAGCGCCGCCCGCCCAGCACCCGCCCTGACTTTAAACAACCGCCGTCAAAGCGGCATCCTCGTCCTGCAAAACCTCACCGTCCACACCCAAACCGGCAGCCCCCTGCTCACCGACATCAACCTCGAAGCCCACGCCCCCGAATGGGTATTGCTCGAAGGCAGAAGCGGTATCGGCAAATCCACCCTGCTGCGCGCCCTCGCAGGCTTGTGGCCGTATTATCAAGGCAGCTTCGCCCTCGACGGCAGCCTCCTCTTCCTGCCCCAACGTCCCTACCTCCCCGCCGACACCCTGCGCCACACCGTCAGCTATCCCCACCCCGCCTGCCAAGACGACCAAATCATTCAGACGACCTTGGAACAAGTCGGGCTAGGACGACTGAAAGATAATTTAGACGAACCATACGAATGGCACGGCATCCTCTCCGGCGGCGAACAGCAACGCCTCAGCCTCGCCCGCGCGCTGCTGCACAAACCGCAAATCCTGTTCCTCGACGAAGCCACCAACCAGCTCGATGGCGAATCCGCATTGGCGCTGATGCAAACCCTCAAACGTGCCTTACCCGACACCCTCGTCATCGGTATCAGCCACCAACCCGAAAGCCAAGCCTTGTTCAGACGTAAAGTTAATTTAAAACCACTCAACGAGCTTGCAAACCGTTCAGATTAGTAATATAGTTCTTTCTGACTAGTTTCCTAGTTCTTTAGGGTTACTTTTTAAAACTCCTTGGATAGCCTCCGCCAGCTCCCGGCAGGAGGCGTTTTTTTGCCCGCAGTTTTTTGCCTGCGCTTAAGACATTGAGACCTTTGCAAAATTCCTTTTCCCCCAACAGCCGAAACCTAAACAAAGATTTTCGGCTGTTTTCGTTTCAAATATCCACTAATTCTACCCAATGCCCCCTTAATCCTCCCCGGATACCCGATAATCAGGCATCCGGGCCACCTTTTAGGCAGCAA
>NZ_CALNWV010000027.1:0-33884 GCF_940793045.1 Neisseria sp. Marseille-Q2251 | reverse complement strand
TGTATGCGCAAACTGCTGACGATATTGAATGCCCGGATGCGTGATTATTTTGCCGAAAATGGTATCCAAACGGCTTGATTTGAGTTTTGGTATTTTTGCCCGACGGGGTGAAAAATACAGTTGCTACCCGTTTTCAGACGACCTTCTTTGAAAGAAAAAAACCTGCACGGTTGTCCGTGCAGGTTTTTGTTTGCGCTCAGGTTGGGGCAACCTTACATCATGCCGCCCATACCACCCATGCCGCCCATATCAGGCATAGCCGGTTTTTCTTCAGGGATTTCGGCAATCATGCAGTCGGTCGTCAGCATCAGGCCTGCGATAGACGCGGCGTGTTGCAACGCAGAACGGGTTACTTTGGCGGGGTCGAGTACGCCCATTTCAATCATGTCGCCGTATTCGCCGGAACCTGCGTTGTAACCGTAGTTGCCTTTGCCTTCCAGCACTTTGTTCACCACTACGCTAGGCTCGCCGCCTGCGTTGGCAACGATTTGGCGCAGCGGAGACTCAACGGCGCGCAAGACGATTTGTACGCCTGCGTCTTGGTCGGCATTGCCGGTGTGCAGGTTTTCCAGAGCGGCACGGGCGCGCAACAAGGCTACGCCGCCGCCGGCAACCACGCCTTCTTCAACGGCTGCGCGGGTAGCGTGCAGCGCGTCTTCCACGCGGTCTTTTTTCTCTTTCATTTCGACTTCGGTAGCGGCACCGACTTTGATTACTGCCACGCCGCCTGCCAGTTTGGCAACGCGCTCTTGCAGTTTTTCTTTGTCGTAATCGCTGGTTGCGGTTTCGATTTGTTGGCGGATTTCGGCAACACGCGCTTCGATTTGGGCTGCGTCGCCGAAGCCGTCGATAATGGTGGTGTTTTCTTTACCGATTTCGATGCGTTTGGCTTGACCCAAGTCTTCCAGAGTGGCTTTTTCCAAAGACAGACCGACTTCTTCGGCAATCACGGTACCGCCGGTCAGGATGGCGATGTCTTGCAACATGGCTTTGCGGCGGTCGCCGAAGCCCGGAGCTTTCACAGCAACGGTTTTCAGGATGCCGCGGATATTGTTCACGACCAAAGTCGCTAAGGCTTCGCCTTCTACGTCTTCAGCGATAATCAAGAGCGGACGGCTGGCTTTTGCCACTTGTTCCAAAACAGGCAGCAGATCGCGGATGTTGCTGATTTTTTTGTCGAACAGCAAAACAAACGGATTATCCAAAGCCGCGATTTGTTTTTCCGCGTCGTTGATGAAGTAAGGAGACAGGTAGCCGCGGTCGAACTGCATACCTTCGACGACATCCAATTCGTTTTCTAAAGATTTGCCGTCTTCAACGGTAATCACGCCTTCTTTGCCGACTTTTTCCATCGCTTCGGCAATAATCGCGCCGACTTGTTCGTCGGAGTTGGCGGAAATTGAGCCGACTTGGGCGATTTCTTTGGAAGTATCGCAAGGTTTGGCGATGTTTTTCAGCTCTTCAACCAAAGCGGCGACGGCTTTGTCGATACCGCGTTTCAGGTCGGTCGGGTTCATGCCGGCGGTAACGTATTTCATGCCTTCGGCGACGATGGCTTGAGCCAGTACGGTGGCGGTAGTGGTACCGTCGCCCGCTACGTCGTTGGTTTTGGACGCCACTTCTTTCACCATTTGCGCGCCCATGTTTTCGAATTTGTCTTTCAGTTCGATTTCTTTAGCGACGGTAACGCCGTCTTTAGTGATGTGCGGGCCGCCGAAAGCGCGGTCAACGACTACGTTGCGACCTTTAGGGCCCAAAGTTACGCGGACGGCGTTTGCCAGAGTGTTCACGCCGCTGACCATTTTTTGGCGGACTTCGTTACCGAACTGTACGTCTTTTGCTGCCATGTTTTGATTCTCCAAAATTGTTTAATGTTGTTTGAGGTCGTCTGAAAACCTTGTACGTCTTTTCAGACAACCTGTTGTTCTGAATAGACGGAATGTTTATTCGACAATACCGAAAATATCTTCTTCGCGCATCACCAACAGCTCTTCGCCGTCGGCTTTTACGGTTTGACCGCTGTATTTGCCGAAAATCACTTTGTCGCCGACTTTGACATCCAGCGGACGGCGCGCGCCGTCTTTACCGATTTTACCCGCACCCACGGCGATCACTTCGCCCATGTCGGGTTTTTCAGCGGCTGCGCCCGGCAAGACGATGCCTGATGCGGTTTTCTCTTCAGCTTCCAAGCGTTTGACGACGACGCGGTCGTGTAAAGGACGGATGGTCATGTTTTATGCTCCGATAAATAGTTTGAAAACAATCATCTACCTTCATCCGGCAGATGCGGTTTGAAAAAGAAGGCGGCAAGTTCATCAAAAAACTTGCCTGAACACAGCGGCAAATTAGGGTTCGGCCCGATAAATTCAAGGGAAGAAGCAAAAATTTTCCGCTTAAGGTCGTTTGAAAACGGACACGGCAGTTTTGCACCATTCCCCGCCCTACTTTTAAGGCTGATCAAGCAGGCAGATATTTTCAGACGACCTTTTACAGTCGGCAAACTTCAAATGGTTCAATCAAGAAAAAAACAGACACTATCAGCGCAAACATAAACACGCCTTTACAAAATAGTATCTCATCTTTAAAATAAATAGAAATCATTATTAATAATGAATTTAACCAAAGAACTGAAACTTGCCCCAACAAAGGAAATTTACATGACCTCACCCCTGTTCCGCTTCAGCCTGCTCTCCTTAGCACTCGCCGCCGGTTTTGCCCACGCGGAAAACGAAGCGAAAGAAAGCGTTACCCTTGATACTGTTACTGTGAAAGGTCAAGCTACAAGCGCCACACACCGTGTAACGACAAAACGCATGGAAGAAACGACTTCCACTGATTTAAAAGACGTATTGTTCAACGAACCCTCTATCAGTTTCGGCGGCGGCAACGGTCAGTCGCAATGGGTAACCATCCGAGGCATGGGACAAGACCAAATAGACTATAAAGTTGACGATACTTACACTGACAGCCAGATTTTCCACCACAACGGCCGATTTATGCTTGACCCTGCATTGGTAAAAGTCGTTGCCGTACAAAAAGGTACGGGTTCGGCCTCCGCAGGTATCGGTGCAACCAGCGGCGCAATTGTTGCTGAAACGGTTGAAGCTAAGGATTTGCTGAGAGAAGGCCAAAACGTCGGTTTCAAATTAAATGCCGGCATCAGCAGCAATAAAGGTTATTCACGCGGCGCAAGCGTTTACGGTCAGGCAGGCGGTTTTGATGCTTTGGTTTCAGGCAATTTCGTACGCGACAAAGAATACACGGCAGGCAAAGGCTACCGTAATCTGCTCGGAAGCGATAAGGTTTTAAACAGTGGATTGGGTTCGCGCGGCTTGCTGGGCAAAATCGGCTATCGCTTCAATGAAGACAACCGTATTGAATTGAGCCACCGCCAAGAGAAACAATATGGGGAACGCGCCCTGCGCGAAGAATTCGATTTCTCACAAGTATTCCAAACCGACCGCCGCACGGGTCAATACGTTCTGGATGCCAACGGCAACCGCATTCCGAATGTCGCCACCAACTCGCCGCGTTACCGCACACTGACCCAAGACACCACCAACTTGGAATTCAAAGGCGGAAACTTGGGCTTCATCGACAAAATCAAAGCCAATGTTTACCGTTTGAACACTAAACGTGATGAAGTCCCCAATCCCAATTATGAATTGGATGGCGAAGTGCGGACATACGGAGCCAACCTGAATCTTGACAGTCGTCTATTTGACCGCCATACCTTGAAATACGGGGTAAACTGGCGCACTCAAAAAAGCAGCTCAAACGGAGAAAACAACGAGAAGAAAAACGATGCCGGCGTATATGTAGAAGGCATTTGGGATTTCTCTCCGGTTACGCTGACCACAGGTTTGCGCTATGACCGCTGGAAAATGAAAACCAGCAGTAATACAGAAAATTCAGACGGCAACCTCAATCCAAGCATCGGGTTGGTTTATGACATTACCCCTGATTTTTCCATCAACACCAGCCTGAACTATGCAACCCGCAGCCCCCGCCTGTACGAAGCAGCTTTAGCAAACAACAGGCCGATTGTTTCATCGCCTGACTTGAAAGCAGAACGCTCGCGAAATGCAGAAATCGGCTTTAACTACCACTGGAATTCTGCCCTGATGCTCTCCGGCAGCTATTTCCATCAGCAAATCAAAGATGTACAGGCCATCCGTCAAGAAGGACGAAACTACGTCTGGTATAACGGCGGCAAGCTGAAAAACAGAGGTTACGAACTGAACGCCGCCTACCGCTGGAAAGGTCTGACCGCACGTGCAGGCGTAGCTTACAGCAGACCGAAACTGAACGGCGATACCGCCGACATCGTGACAACCGCTATCCCGATGGGACGCACATGGACAACAGGTCTGTCGTACCAATTCGACAATCCGAATCTGGAAATCGGCTGGCGCGGACGTTATGTCCAAAATGCAGGCTACGCCCCAACCTCGCGCGGCTCTGATGTGGCTCTGAATGTTGTCCGCGCAGGCTACGGTGTCAACGATATATTCGCCAACTGGAAGCCGACGGGCAAAGACGATTTGAACGTCAACTTCGCCGTCAACAATGTCTTGAATAAAAACTACAAGCCGCACAGCCAACGCGCAGGTGCTAACGCCTTGCCTGAACCTGGCCGCGATATCCGCTTGAGCGTTAACTACCGCTTCTAAGAACCGCGTAAAAACAAAGACGTCGTCTGAAAACCCTTTACTGTTTTTCAGACGACGTCTTTCTGTTTGGAAAACCGTGTTTATCGGAGACTGTTTGTTCAAATGTCCTTTCGGACAGCCTTGTCTCGTTTCGCTTCGGTTGAGTGAATGTATTGCATCAACGTTTTAATAAAAACGGTCAAATCATGCTGCCACGAATGGCGGTTGGTTTTAGTGAAATACAGCGATATTTCGGGCTGCTCCATCAGATAGCAACCGAAACTCTCGTGCAGCGGTATAACGCTGATATCGTTCACATTATAAAAAGCAATGGTCATCGGCAGCGTGAAATAAGGATGGGTCAACGTCCACGTAGCGGGGAAGGCAGGGATATCTTCTTCTAAGGCGACGGTTAAGTCATGGATATACAGGACATTACGCAAGTCTTCGATGTGCTTTTTCATGGTTTCATTTTTCACCCTAACTGAAAAAACGCTTGGACAAAGCGGGTGATGTTTGCCCGATTTACCGCTTGCAGTACAACGACCGCTTCGTTTTTCAAAAAACCGACTGAGTCAGATTCATCGACACAGGTTTGGTTGAGGCGGCATAAATCGTAGAAGGTAAAAACAAAATTTTGCCCATTGATACATAATGGAAAATTCAATAGACAGCCTTTGTTCTCGGCTTCAAATTCGGCAAGATCATCAAACCATTCAGGAAATGTGATGTGCATGAGTTTCCTTTTAAAATCGTATGAAAAGTCCGTTTCGTTAGGAATAACTCTCAAAAGGTCTTTTCAGACGACCTCAAAGCTACCTAAAAAGCCAAATACTTCAATTCTCACGGATGATGCGCAAGTCCAATCGCCATTCGAGATGTAATAGACAATAAAAAAAATCCTGCATATTGCTATGCAGGATTTTTTATTTGGGGTGGCTGATGGGGCTCGAACCCACGACAACTGGAATCACAATCCAGGGCTCTACCAACTGAGCTACAGCCACCATTAACTTTTGGCACGCCCGACAGGAATCGAACCTGTAACCCCCGACTTAGAAGGTCGGTGCTCTATCCGGTTGAGCTACGGGCGCTCATTGCCGATTCGTGCTGAATTTTGGTGGTCGGGGCGGTGGGATTCGAACTCACGACCCTCTGCTCCCAAAGCAGATGCGCTAACCGGGCTGCGCTACGCCCCGACTGAAGAATGGGAATATACAGATGAGTGGAAATTCTGTCAATCCAATTTGAGATGATTTTTCTTTTTCCTAAATTATCTGATTATTTTTATTTGAAATTTAGTTTTCCGCATACTTTGCATAAGGTGCAATACAGTTCAAAAATATGGCTTCGGTTTTTGCTGTTATCCGCCTGCCAAATCGGTTTAAAAATGCGATAATTGTCCTTGCTATTTATTCATAACCGAATGGAACTTTCATGACAGCTCAATTGATTGACGGTAAAAAAATATCGCAGGAGCGTTTGCAGCTGGTATCCGCTGCGGTAGCCAAGC
Organism: Neisseria sp. Marseille-Q2251; assembly: GCF_940793045.1. NCBI lineage: Bacteria > Pseudomonadati > Pseudomonadota > Betaproteobacteria > Neisseriales > Neisseriaceae > Neisseria > Neisseria sp. Marseille-Q2251. The sequence goes on along the minus strand of NZ_CALNWV010000027.1, from coordinate 27,719 downwards.
GGCTTGAGTCGGGATTGCGTGCGCCTTGTTTGGCGGTAGTATTGGTCGGGAACAACCCTGCCAGCGCCGTATATGTCCGCAACAAGAAATCGGCATGCCAAAAATGCGGCATCAGGTCTTTGTCTTATGAATTGCCTGCATCGACTTCTCAGGAAGATTTGTTGAAGCTGGTTGATGAATTGAACGGGAACGCGGAAGTAGACGGTATTTTGGTGCAGCTTCCGCTTCCTGAAGGCTTAGACAGTCAGGCTGTTTTGGAACGTATCCATCCGGACAAAGATGTGGACGGTTTCCATCCTTATAACGTGGGTCGTTTGGTGGTAAAAATGCCTCTGATGCGCCCTTGTACGCCCAAGGGTGTGATGACGCTGCTGGAGGCTTACGGCATCGATCCGAAAGGCAAGAAAGCGGTGGTCGTCGGGGCATCGAATATCGTCGGACGCCCTCAGGCATTGGAGCTGCTGCTTGCCCGCGCCACGGTAACGATTTGCCACAGCGCGACGGAAAACCTAGACAAAGAAGTCGGGGCTGCCGATATTGTGGTGGTGGGCGTCGGGATTCCCAATTTTGTCAAAGGGGAATGGATTAAACCCGGCGCGGTGGTGATTGATGTCGGGATTAACCGTTTGGAAGACGGCAGCTTGTGCGGCGATGTGGAGTTTGATGTGGCAAAAGAACGTGCCGGAATGATTACCCCGGTACCCGGCGGGGTCGGTCCGATGACGATTGCTACTTTATTGGAAAATACTTTACATGCTGCGACGCTGCATGATTAAACCGCTATAAACTGACATGATGCGGCAGGTGGCAGATTGGCGGCTTCACTTTCAGCCACTAAGAACATTATTCAACGTGGCGGAACATGCCTAAGGTCAATCTGTCCAGCCCTGCCAAATCTTGTTGCGTACTGACTTTCGCAAAGCCGTTTGCCGTCAAAATCTGCCGTACTGCTGCGCCTTGGTTGTAACCGTGTTCCAGCAGCAGCCATCCGCCCTCTTTCAAAAATTCCGGCGCGCGCTGCGCCAGCTCTCGAATGCAGGTCAAGCCGTCGGCAAAATCTGTCAACGCCGTTTGCGGCTCGAATCTTAAATCCCCTTGGCTCAAATGCTCGTCGCCGGCCTCAATATAAGGTGGATTGGAAACGATGACATCGAAGCGGTGTTTGTCTTCAGACGACGTCTTATCCGTCTCAAACCACGAACCCAATGCAAACTCGACCCTTGCGCCCAAAGTTTCCGCGTTTTTACGGGCAATCGCCAACGCTCCGCTGCTGATGTCGGAAGCGCGTACTGCCGCATCCGTTCTTTCCAACGCCACAGTCACGGCGACCGCCCCGCTGCCCGTTCCCAAATCCCAAACCTGCCCGTTTGCGGGGAGATGTTCGATTACCGCCTCCACCAAATGCTCGGTTTCGGGACGGGGAATCAACACGTCGGGACCGACTTCAAACCATCGTCCGTAAAACTCCCGTCCGCCCAAAATATACGCCATCGGCTCGCCTTTCAGACGACGTGCCTGCAGGATATCCAGTTGCGCGGCTACTGCTTCCGGCAGCGGATCGGCGCCTTGCGTGACCAACTGCACACGGCTATAACCGCCTGCATGTTGCAGCAACATACGGGCTTCGAGTCTCGGCAACTGCGAATGGCGCAGCCATTGGTCTAAGGTCATGTCGTGTTTGTCCTGAGTTTGTACGGGTAACGGTGAGGGGTCCTGTTTATCTTAATCTTTGCGCGGCGGCCAGTAAACTTCTTCTTTTTTGACGATACCGCGTTTGAAGATATCGGCAGCAAGAGCAGCGGTATCAGGTGGATTTTGGTAGAACACCGCGTCTTCTTTACTCATTGCGGAGTAGATGCCTTTCCAGTGGATTTTGGCAGGCGGCAGGGGCAGGACTTCGTCCAGACGAAGGAAGGTGTAGAAGGGGTTGCCGCTTTTGGTGCCTGTGCCTTTCAAAGCAACTTTCAATTCTTTATAAGCCGCTTCTCGGATAGGGTCTGCATGAATATCAGAGAAATTCTTCATAAGTTCTTTATTTTTAGCAAAAACCATTTCTAGATTTAAGGCAGCGTCACCACCTCCTTCACCACCGTGGCGCACTGCGCTATGCATCAGTAACAGTGATTCTTTTAAGTTACCGTGACGAATTTCCTTAACCATGGATAATTCCTCCATAGCAGCCGAAAAACCCTGTCTAGCTGCGCAATCAAGCAACAGTTCGCGCGTGTTGTAATCTTTAAATCGTTTATCGTAAATCCGTGCCAATTCATATTGTGCCAGCGGCACCCCCAAATCCACCGCCTTTTGCAGGTAGGCAAGAGCGAGTTTAGGGTTATAGCGATAGCCCGCATTGCCTTCATACAGCGCATCAAACAGCCAGTAGTTTGCCATCGCCCAGTTTTTGTCCAGACCGTAGTGCAGCCATTTGCGGGCGCGACTGGGCTGGGGAGCATACAAAGTACCGCTTGCCCCTTGTCCGTTGGTATAAAGTAAATAAAGGTTATTGATTGCCTGATAATGCCCCTTCGACGCTGCCGCTTCATATAGGGTAATCATATCCTGAGCCTGCCGCGTATTCTTGCGCCAACCTTCAGCATGAATCAGAGTGGCGGCACGATACCAAAGATGGGATTCGGCATCGGGCGGAGACGGCGGTGTCCAAGTCGCGCAGGTATATTCGGTGCGCTTGGAATCAAAGGCTTTGGGTGCGGGATGGGTGCGGGTGTAATCGCGGTCGGATTGGGACGGCGAAACCGAACCGCAGGAAACCAGCAGGGGGATAAGCAGGGCGATGAAAGTGAGTTTGTTCATGGTATGTGTTGATTGTGTTTTTGTTGAGGTCGTCTGAAACTGAAAATCAGGTTTCAGACGACCTTTTTGTCTTAGTCTTTACGCGGCGGCCAATAGACGTCTTCTTTTTTGACGATGCCGCGTTTAAGGATCTCGGCGGCCAAGGCGGCGGTGTCGGGTGGATTTTGATAGAACGCCGCGTCTTCTTTACTCATTGCGGAGTAGATGCCTTTCCAATGGGTTTTAGCGGGCGGTAAAGGGAGGACTTCGTCTAGGCGCGGGAAGGTGTAGAAGGGGTTGCCGCTTTTTGTGCCCGTGCCTTTCAAAGCAACTTTTAATTCTTTATAAGCCGTTTCTCGGATGGGGTCTGCATGGATGTCAGAAAATTGATCCATAAGTTCTTTATTCTTAGCAAAGACCATTTTTAGCTTTAAAGCAGCCCCTCCACCTCCTTCTCCTCCTTGGCGCACTGCGTTGTGCATCAGCAGCAGGGATTCTTGCAGATTTTCATAACGGATTCGTTTGATTCTAGATAATTCTTCCATAGCAGCAGAAAAACCCTGCTTGGCAGCACAACCAAGTAGTAACTCACGGGCATTCATATCTTTAAACTGTTTATCATAAATTAAGGACAGCTCATACTGCGCCAGCGGCACACCCAAATCCACCGCTTTTTGCAGATAGGCAAGACCAAGTTGTGGGTTGCGACGATAACCTGCATTGCCTTCATACAAAGCGTCAAACAGCCAATAGTTTGCCATCGCCCAGTTTTTGTCCAGACCGTAATGCAGCCATTTGCGGGCGCGGTTGTGCAAGGGGTTGTACATGATGCCGGTTGAACCTTGTACATGGGTGTAGAGCAGGTAAAGGTTGTTGATTGCCTGATAATGCCCCTTTGATGCCGCAGCTTCGTACAAGACAATCATGTCCTGAAATTCCTGTTTGTTCATACGCCAGTCTTTGGCATCCAGCAGGGTGGCGGCGCGATACCAAAGATGGGATTCGGCATCGGGCGGGGACGGCGGTGTCCAAGTCGCGCAGGTGTATTGGGTACGCTTTGAGTCAAAGGCTTTGGGGGCAGGATGGGTTTGGGTGTAATTGCGGTCGGATTGGGAAAGTGAAACCGAACCGCAGGAAGCCAGCAGGGGGACAAGCAGGGCGATGAAAGTAAGTTTGTTCATGGTATGTGTTGATTGTGTTTGTGTTGAGGTCGTCTGAAACTGAAAATCAGGTTTCAGACGACCTCTTTATGGGTTTCAACCTATCCTTTTAAACGGCGGCAGGCTGGCTAGTAATTGTTGGCCGTATCGCTGCGTTTTGACGCGGTTGTCGAGGATGGTTACGCGGCCGTAGTCTTGTTCGGTGCGGATGAGGCGGCCGACGGCTTGGATGAGTTTGATGCCGGCTTCGGGGACGGTGATTTCGATGAAGGGGTTGCCGCCGCGCTGTTCTATCCAGCGGTTTTGGGTTTTTTCGATGGGGTTGTCGGGCATGGCGAAGGGGAGTTTGGCGATGATGACTTGCACGCAGGCGGTGCCGGGCAGGTCGAGTCCTTCGGCGAAGCTGTCGAGCCCGAAGATGATGCTGGCTTTGCCTTCTTCTATGGCTTGGTGGTGTTTCTGCAGGAGGACGGCTTTGGGCAATTCGCCTTGTACGAGCAGGAGCGGCAGGTAGTCTTCGGGCAGGCGCAGGGCGACATCCTGCATTTGTTTGCGCGAGGAAAACAAGACGAGCGTACCGATGGCTTCGGTGGGCGAAATGAGCTTGGGCAGCCATTCGACGATGGCGGCGGTATGCGCGGCGGGGTCTTTGGGGCTGGCGTGTACGGGCGGGATGTAGAGTTCGCCTTGTGCGTCGAAATCAAACGGGCTTTCTAGGGCGAGGGTGGTGGTTTCGGGCAGCCATTGCAGTCCGGTTTGGCGCAGGATCAGATTGAAGCTGCCCAAAGATTGCAGGGTGGCGGAGGTCAACACTGCGCCTGCCGCGCGCCGCCACAGGCTGTTGGCGAGGTGGGACGCGCTGCTGATGGGGCTGGCGTTGAAAATGTAGTCGTTTTTGTCGTCGGCTCGGCGGGTAATCCATTTTGCCAGCGGTTCTTCGCCCTCGAGGGGGACGGTGGAGAGCAAGTCCCATGTGGCGGTGATTTGCTCGACGCGGGCGCGGAATACGCCGAATTCGGTACTCAGGCGGTCGATTTGCGCGCCGTTTTGGTCTTTGTCGCGGCGGGCGGCGGACAGGGCGTCGTTGAGGCTGTTGATGTGTTTGTAGAGGCTGCGGGCGGCGATGGCGGTGTTGGAAACGGTGGTTTCGAGGCCTTCGGGGATTTTGCCGTCTTCCCACAGCCAAGTCGGTCCGCTGTTGGTCCGTCTGTCGTTTTCAGACGACCCCAAGCTCAAAGACGGCTCTTCGGCGAGGTGGAACTGCCATTCATGCAGGCTTTCGAGCAGCGAGACGGCGGCTTCGTCGGCAAGGTTCGCCAACTCGCCTTTGTCGGTGAGCGTGGCGATTTTGCCGGTAACCTGCGGCAGTTTTTCCAATGCCCACACCGCTTGGTTCCACGAATGCTCGGCGGCAAACTGGCTGAGTGCTTTTTTGGGCAGGTGGTGCGCTTCGTCGATGCAGTAGAAGCTGTTTTCAGGGTCGGGCAAAATCACACCGCCGCCCATGCTGATGTCGACCATCAGCAAATCGTGGTTGGTTACGACGACATCGACGGTTTCCAGCGTGTCGCGGGCAAGGTAAAACGGGCATTCCGGACGGTTCGGACAGGCGGCTTTGAGGCAGCCGTAGTTGTCGTTGTTCACCTTCATCCAGATGGTGTCGTCGATTTTTTCCGGCCAAGTGTCGCGGTCGCCGTTGAACCGACGGGCGGAAAATTCGTCAGCGATGTCGCGCAGCAGCTTCAATTCTTCGGGCTTGGGTTTGCTGTCCCACAACACGGCGGGGGCTTCGAAGCCGAGCAGGTTTTGCTGGGCGTTGCTTTGCGTGAGTTGGTAGAGTTTGTAGGGGCAGAGATAACGGCCACGCCCTTTGGCAAGCGCGAAGGTCAGTTCCAAGCCGCTTTTTTCAACCAAAAACGGCAGATCGCGGTCCACCAACTGCTCCTGCAAGGCAACCGTCGCGCTGCTCACAATCAGCCGCTTGCCGCGCGTCTGCGCCATAATGCCGCCCGCCAGCAGGTAGGCAAGCGATTTGCCCACGCCGGTCGGCCCTTCGATTACGGCAATGCTCTCGCCCTCGCGCTTGGGCGGCTCGCCGCCTTCTTCGCGCGTCAATGTCCGCGAAAAAGCGTTGGCAATCGCCGCAATCATTTCCCGCTGCGAAGCGCGCGGACGGAAACCGGGCAGGTTTTTGCCGATATTTTGGTAATGGTCGCGGATGGCGTTTTTTTCTAAATCGGTGAGCATTGAGGTCGTCTGAAAAGGTGGATTTGCTTATGAATTTGTTATTTTAGCATTTTTCGGGGACGGGTTCGGGAGAGATGGGAGAGGTCGTCTGAAAAGCATATTTTGGCGTTTTCAGACGACCTTTGGTAAGGGAAGCCACATTGGGACAGGGGATTTGAACCGTTGCCGTTGCCGTTTCTGTTGCCGTCATTCCCGCCCCCGCCTACGCGAGGACAGGCTACGGCGGGAATCCATTTTTGAAATTCAGAAACTGTTTTTCAAATCAAGGTTTCTTAAGTTTTACGATGGATTCCCGCTTGCGCGGGAATGACGGAATTTGATGACATATCGTATTTAAAGTTAAGTATGTTTGCTAGAGAGATGGGCAGTAGCGGTTTAGTGCAGGTGGGATTAATTTCTTGGTGCATCGTTGAAATAAAGATAAGGGCGCATGATCGCGCCCCTTCGGTTTTCAGACGACCCCTTAAGTTTAGCAGGGTGCTTAAGCCGTTTTGTTCCGCAACGGCAGTTTGATATGCGGTTTGGCAGGTTTGGGCGCTTCTTTCAAACCCAGTTCGATTTGCTGCTCTTCGCTCAACAAATTGCTCCAGTCGCCTTTTTTATACCACTCGCGCCCGTCCAATTCGATGGGGTGCTGGATGCGCTCGCAGCCGTTGCCGCACTGCAAATCGTCTTCTTTACAATATTTGTCGCAACCCCAGCAGATGCGCTCCGGCGCTTTGGGGAAGATGGGGAATTTTTTTGCCATGGTGTGAAATCCTTGTTTTTATTTTCATGAAATTATAAATGATTCAATTGTGACAGCTTGGTTTTTGTACGTCTTTTTACGCTGGATGGTTAAGAAATGTATAAGGTCGTCTGAAATAGCCAGACGATTCATGTTATATTTATACAAATAGCATATCAACCTATTCGATAAAACTAATCCGCCATATGGCACTCAAACGGCGGAAAGCCTGATATTTGAAACTATTTTTAAAGCAATCAATCAGTTGGATTTACTGTTAATTTCTTTAAAATTCAGTATGATATATTACGCTCTGATATAATGTGCGGGCAAGGCGTACGGAAGCCGGCGTCTTGTCTTTTTTCAACTTTAGATACTAAGGAACTTATATGTGCGGTATCGTCGGCGCTATCCGCGCCAACCACAATGTAGTCGATTTTCTGACCGACGGTCTCAAACGCCTTGAATATCGGGGCTACGACTCGTCGGGTATCGCCGTGAATACAGACGGCAAAATCAAGCGCGTGCGCCGTGTCGGCCGCGTGCAGCTGACGGAAGACGCCGCGCGCGAAAAAGGCGTGTTCGGCCATATCGGCATCGGCCATACCCGCTGGGCGACCCACGGCGGCGTAACCGAACCAAACGCCCACCCCCACATCTCCGGTGGCATGATTGCCGTCGTCCACAACGGCATCATCGAAAACTTCGAAGCCGAACGCGAACGCCTCAAAGCCTTGGGTTACACCTTCGAATCGCAAACCGATACCGAAGTCATCGCCCACAGCGTCAATCACGAATACACCCAAAACGGCGGCAAACTGTTTGAAGCCGTCCGCGCAGCTACTGCCCGTTTTCACGGCGCGTACGCCATCGCCGTGATGGCGCAGGATAAGCCCGAAGAAATGGTAGTTGCACGCATGGGCTGCCCGCTCTTGGTGGCATTGGGCGACCAAGAGACCTTCATCGCCTCCGACGTATCCGCCGTCATCGCCTTTACCCGCCGCATCGCCTATTTGGAAGACGGCGACATCGCCGTATTGAGTGCGAACGGTATTGAAAAACTGATCGACAAAACCGGTGCCGATACCCAACGCAAAGTCAAGGTATCCGAGTTGTCGCTCGCTTCGCTGGAGTTGGGCCCATACAGCCACTTCATGCAAAAAGAAATCCACGAACAGCCGCGCGCCATCGCCGATACCGCCGAAGTGTTCCTTGACGGCGGCTTCGAACCCGAAAACTTCGGCGCGAACGCACGCGAAGTGTTCGACGACATCCGCAGCATCAAAATCCTTGCCTGCGGCACGTCCTACTACGCCGCGCTGACCGCCAAATACTGGCTCGAATCCATCGCCAAAATGCCGACCGACGTCGAAATCGCCAGCGAATACCGCTACCGAGACGTGATTGCTGATCCGAAACAATTGGTCATCACCATTTCCCAATCCGGCGAAACCTTGGACACGATGGAAGCCCTGAAATACGCGCAGTCTTTGGGACACAAACATAGCCTGTCCATCTGCAACGTCATGGAGTCCGCCCTGCCGCGCGAAAGCGAATTGGTACTGTACACCCGTGCTGGCGCAGAAATCGGCGTCGCCTCCACCAAAGCGTTCACCACGCAACTGGTTGTTTTGTTCGGCTTGGCGGTAACGCTGGGCAAACAGCGCGGTTTGGTTTCCGCCGAAAAAGCGCGCGAATACGTCGAAGAACTGCGCCAACTGCCCGGCAGCATCCAACACGCCCTCAACCTTGAGCCGCAAATCGCCACTTGGGCGCAAAAATTCGCCAAGAAAAACAGCGCACTGTTTTTAGGTCGCGGCATCCACTTCCCGATTGCCCTCGAAGGCGCGTTGAAGCTGAAAGAAATCACCTACATCCACGCCGAAGCCTATCCCGCAGGCGAATTGAAACACGGCCCGCTGGCATTGGTGGACGAAAACATGCCCGTCGTCGTCATCGCACCGAACGACGGTTTGCTGGACAAAGTCAAAGCCAACATGCAGGAGGTCGGCGCACGCGGCGGCGAACTCTTCGTCTTCGCCGACTTGGACAGCAATTTCAACGCCACCGACGGCGTGCACGTCATCCGCGCCCCGCGCCACGTCGGCGTACTCTCGCCGATCGTGCACACCATCCCCGTGCAGCTCCTGTCCTACCACGCTGCCCTCGCACGCGGTACGGACGTAGACAAACCGCGCAATCTGGCGAAATCGGTTACAGTTGAATAAAGCCCGATTTGAACGGTAAAAGGTCGTCTGAAAACTGGGAAATCCAAGTTTTCAGACGACCTTTTTTAAATCAACTCGTACTTGAGATAAGCCGAACCAGTAGCGTGGGCTTCGCCCACGAACCTGCCGTCCAAACATCTAAATCCAATCCTCTCTGTTCCATTCGTGGGTAAAACCCACGCTACGGGCGGCTGAGTTTTTGATACAGCATCATCCGCCGTCATTCCCGCGCCCGCCTACGCAAGGACAGGCTACGGCGGGAAACCATCGGCAATTTTCAGAAGCAGATATTTGAAAAACAGTTTCCAAAATTCAAAAGTGGATTCCCGCCTGCGCGGGAATGACGGCATGAGCATTTGTGAATTCGGTATTGGAAACGGTTAGAGGGATAGGATAAAGAATAGGTCGTCTGAAAAACCGAATATTCTGATTTTCAGACGACCTGTCGTTAAGTGGACATAGCTTTAGGATAAACCAAGCCGTAGCGTGGGCTTCGCCCGCGAACCTGCCGTCCAAACATCCGAATCAAAACATCTCTGTTCATTCTGTGGGTAAAAACCACGCTACGGATAGCTATATAACCCGCGCTACGGTTTGTTTTGAGGGTGTCTTATCTATTTCCTGATCTGATTAAGAAGTGGAATTTAAGATTGAAAAGAGGTCGTCTGAAAACTTAGGTTTCCCAGTTTTCAGACGACCCTGATTAATCAAAACACGCTGTGGATAAGCCGAACCCCGTAGCGTGGGCTTTGCCCACGAGATTTGCCGCCTGTCAGTCTGAGTCGGGTATTTGTGATTGCATCTGTTTCGCGGGTAGAACCCGCGCTACGGGTAGGCTCATCCAGAATCGATGCCTACTTGACGAAAAGGTCGTCTGAAAAACCTGAATCTTGGTTTTCAGACGACCTTTTGTGTCGATTCAATCTCAAATCATTAAGTCTGCATCAAATCCGTTTTGCCAATTCTTCCGCTTTGCCGATGTACAGCGCGGGGGTCAGGGCGAGCAGTTGGGATTTGGCTTCGGCGGGGATTTCCAGCGATTCGATGAAGACTTTCAGCACTTCGGGCGTGATGCCGCCTTTGCCGCGCGTCAGGTCTTTCAGTTTTTCGTAAGGATTGGCGACGCCGTGGCGGCGCATCACGGTTTGAATCGGTTCGGCGAGCAGTTCCCAAGTGGCATCCAAATCGGCAGCCAGCGCGGCGGGGTTGGGTTCGAGCTTGTTCAGACCGCGCAGGTGGGCGGCGAAACCCAACACGGCATAGCCTACGCCTACGCCCATATTGCGCAGGACGGTGCTGTCGGTCAGGTCGCGCTGCCAACGGGAAACGGGCAGTTTTTCGGATAAGAAGCCCAATACGGCGTTGGCCATGCCGAGGTTGCCTTCGGAGTTTTCAAAGTCGATGGGGTTGACTTTGTGCGGCATGGTGGAAGAGCCGACTTCGCCCGCTTTGACTTTTTGTTTGAAGTAACCCAATGAAATATAACCCCAAACGTCGCGGTTGAAGTCAATCAGGATGGTGTTGATGCGGCTGAGGGTTTGGAAGAATTCAGCCATGTAGTCGTGCGGCTCGATTTGGATGGTGTAGGGGTTGAAGGTCAGGCCGAGGCTGATTTCGACGAAGTTGCGGCAGTGGTTTTCCCAATCGACGTCGGGATAGGCGACCATGTGGGCGTTGTAGTTGCCGACGGCGCCGTTGATTTTGCCGAGGAATTCTTGCGCCTGAAGGTTTTTGAACTGGCGTTGCAGGCGGTACACGATGTTGGCGGTTTCTTTGCCCAAGGTGGTCGGCGTGGCGGGCTGGCCGTGGGTGCGGCTCATCATGGGGACGGCGGCAAGGTCGTGCGCCATGCCGGTGAGTTTTTCGATGATTTCGGCCAGTTTGGGCAGGATAACGGTTTCGCGCGCCTCTTGCAGCATCAGGGCGTGGGACAGGTTGTTGATGTCTTCGCTGGTGCAGGCAAAGTGGATGAACTCGCTGGCGGCGGCGACTTCGGGTACGCCGGCGAAGCGTTCTTTGAGCCAGTATTCGATGGCTTTGACATCATGATTGGTGGTCGCTTCGATGGCTTTGACGGCAGCTGCGTCTTCCAGTGAAAAGTTTTCGATGACTTTGTCGATTTCGGCAAGCGTGAAATCGCTGAAGGCGGGAATTTCGGTGATTTTCGGTTCGGCGGCGAGGGCTTTGAGCCAGCTCAATTCGACTTTGACGCGCGCCCTCATCAGGCCGTATTCGGAGAAAATCGGACGCAATGCTTCAACGGATTGGGCGTAGCGGCCGTCTAGGGGGGAAAGTGCAGCGATAGGGTTGATCATGTCGGAGTCCTGTCGGTAGGTCGGTCAAACGGTTAAATCAAACAGTCAAATTGTTTGCAATTATACATGATTTGACCCGGCAACTTCGGGTCGTCTGAAACTACAACCTTCCCTTCAAAGCGTTTTTGACAAACGCCGCCGACTCGCGCAATACCGTGTAACCATAGCCGCCGTAAGGCTCGGAACAAAACGGCGCGGCATACACCTGTATATCGTGTCCCTGCCACTGCTTGTCCGCCATCATCTGCGCCCGCGCCAAATGAAAACCGGCGCTGACAATGACGACGCGCGGGCTGTTTTCAATAAAATCGCGGCTGAACACAATGTTCTCAAACGTATTTTCCGCCCGTCGCTCTTGGATAATGTCCGCCTTCGGCACCCCCATCTTCTCCGCAATCGCCTGCATATTGCCCGAAGCAGACTGAAAATCGCGGCTGAGTCCGCCCGACATCACCAGTTTTTTCACCTTGCCGGCACGATACAGCTCGACAGCCGCTTCAACGCGCGCCACCAAACAAGGATTCAGACGACCCCCTTCATAAGAACGGGTCGAAAGCACAACCGCAGCATCCGCCGGACGCACCGTATCCGCATCCAAGCGCGATACCTGAAAATCACGCCATATAATCCACAACGGCAAAAGCGCAGCGGTAAAGAATAAAATCAATATAAAAACAAGGGCTTTTTTGAACATCCGAATCCTAAAACGATGAAAATTATTGGAACGCGGCTGTACAGGCAGGTTCCGATTATTCCTTAATTTTACGAAATTCATACAGCAAAAGGTCGTCTGAAAACAGGATTTTCAGACGACCTTTCATTCTTTAATAACTTAACTTTTGCAACTGCGCTACCAACTGCCGCAAAGCTGAAATCTCCCGATCCTTTTGCGCCAGCAGCAAATCCTTGTGAGCCAGCAGTTCACGGCTGTGTTCCAAGCCTAGCTTTAGTTTTTCGAGTTCAATCGTAATCTGCCCATTTGCCCCATAATCGGGATTGTTGCTGTTGTTCGTTCCGATCAATAAAACTAATTCTTTATCATCCGAAGCAATCAATTCACCAATATCGATTTTAAAAATTGCCGCCAGCTTTTCCAACTTCGCTAAATCCAATTTTCTCTCGTCCCGTTCAAGCCGAGAATAACTGCTTTTCGACATATTCAGCCGTTCTGCCATATCTTCCTGTGACCAATTGTTCAACTCACGCAAAGCACGGATTTTGTTGTTGACAGACATTCACAGCCTCCTTGTAGTCGAATGTAATTAAAATTGGGAATTTATTCCGATAAACGGTCTTAAATCATAATAATTGGTATTGATAAGTGATGCGCGGTAAATATATTATCCTGAATGGCATATCTTTGCAAATTTATGCATTAATTAGTAAAGCAAAATGTCGGCAATAATCAATTACTGAATGTATTAAATCTTCAATACTTTTCCATTCATTCAAAATCTTTAGAGAGTAAATATGAAAAAAGCCTTTTCCGGTATTTTTGTCAGTTTTTTGTCATTAGCGTTACTCGTAGCTTGTAATCAACAGGAAAGCGAAACGCAAAAAGAGCTGGCAGCATTAAAAGAACAATTGGCACAACAGCAAAAACAACAAACCGACCGCGAAAATCAAGAGCAGGAACATCGTAAACGGCTTGAGCAACAGGAGCGTGAGACCGCGCTTTATGAACAGGCATACCAGAATGCGCAAGAAGACTTGAAAATGAAACAAAATTTGGAAGAAGAGCAGAAAAAAGAAGAAGCAAACAAGAAAAAAGAGGAGGCTCAAAAACAAGCGGCAGAAAAGAAAAAGGCTGTCGAGGGGCAGCAAACTAAAACTTCCGAAAAATTAGCGCGTTATCCTGCTTTTGTGATTTCGGAATCAGGTTACGGCTCATTAAATCTGCGAGGTGCTCCTTCTGCTTCAGCCGTTTCTATTACCCAATTACGGGATGGACAACAAGTACAGGTTGTCGCCATAACCAACAACTGTAATAACGCAAACGGCGGTTGTTGGGTAAAAGTACAGGTTGATGGCTTGACTGGTTATGTTTCGGATGCTTATTTACAGCGTGGTTATTCTCAAGATGCCATCATGGACAATTTTGAGCACTAGTTCAATCTCAATTCATTTTAAAAAGGGAACAATATGAAAAAATTAATACTTATTGCCGCTTTGTGTTTTTCTAACATGGCTTACGCAGAAAGCAAATCTCAAATTGTTACAATGATTAGAAATGCTGCAGTCGAACTTTGCGGAGGTGGCGATCACGACGAAAGATTTTTCGAAGCTAATGGCAAGATTTATGTATTTTACTCAACAAGTGGGCATAAAGAACCGTACCGCAATGCCCCATGTTCTATAGGAAGTGGGACAACCACATCACATTTGGCAGAAGTCAGTAGGGTGAATGGAAGATTTCAAGTAAACGACGTTGATTTATTACGTAAAATTAATGAGGAAGATAACTATGTGATCAACGACCGTTTCATTGACCCCAAAGGCATGACTGTTTCTAACGGAATTTGGATATTCAGGAACGGAGAATTTGGTGCCGATGACGGTAATTGCTGTGCCGATGATATTTATTTGAATAAAATCAGATTGTCTGATATGAAAGTATTGAATCGTACTTATCTTGGACGTAGGGAACAATTCGGGTACTAATCCGTGTAAGATTGAATAGTTGCAGTTGCCGAAGCTATACTTAATTAGCTACTGAAACTGTTCCTATGTTCGTGAAATGTTGGATTCAATAATCTAATTCATATGTGTTATAGAAAAAAGGTCGTCTGAAATTTCAGACGACCTTTTTCACGTTTTACAAAACAACCGAGTCTTTAACCTTTGCGGCGGCTGCCTAGGTCGGCGGCGGCGGTAAAGAGTACGTCGGTGGAGGAGTTGAGGGCGGTTTCGGCGGAATCTTGGATAACGCCGATAATCATACCGACGCCAACGACGCGCATGGCGAAGTCGTTGTCGATGCCCAAGAGGCTGCAGGCGACGGGGATCAGCAGCAGCGAGCCGCCGGCAACGCCGGATGCGCCGCATGCGCCGACGGTGGCGACGAGGCTCAAGAGCAAGGCGGTTGGGTAGTCGACGACGATGCCTTTGGTGTGGGCGGCCGCCATGGCTAAGACGGTAATGGTAATCGCCGCACCTGCCATGTTGATGGTTGCGCCCAGCGGGATGGAGACGGAGTAGGTGTCTTCATGCAAACCGAGTTTTTTCGCCAATGCCATGTTGACGGGGATGTTGGCGGCGGAGGAGCGGGTGAAGAAGGCGTAGAGCCCGCTTTCGCGCAGGCAGGTGAAGACCAGTCCGTAAGGGTTTTTGCGGGTTTGCGACCAGACGATGAGCGGGTTCACGACGAGGGCGATGAATGCCATGCTGCCGAGCAGGACTGCCAGCAGGCGTCCGTAGCTGAGGAAGGCGGCAAAGCCGGTTTCGGCGACGGTTTGGGAGACCAGTCCGAAAATACCCAAGGGGGCGAAACGGATAACCCATTGCACGACGGTGGTCACGGCGTCGGAGAGGTCGGCGACGACTTGGCGGGTGGTGTCGGAGCCATGGTGGCGCAATGCGGAGCCTAAAACCAACGCCCATGCGAGAATGCCGATGTAGTTGGCTTGTGCGATGGCGTTAATCGGGTTGGACACGAGCTTCATCAAAAGCTCTTTGAGGACTTGGATGATGCCGGAGGGCGGGGCGAGGGCGGAGGTGGCAACGTCTTTAAACACCAGCGCGGTCGGGAATGCCATACTGGCGGCAACGGCGACGGCGGCTGCGGCAAATGTGCCGACGAGATACAGAATAATGATGGGTTTGATTTTGGCTTCGCCGCCTTTGCGGTATTGCACCAGCGCGGCGGTCACTAAGACAAACACCAATACGGGGGCGACGGCTTTTAATGCGCCGACGAACAATTCGCCGAGCAGCCCCGCTCCTAAGCCTGCTTTCGGGGAGATGGTACCGACCAAGACGCCCAACATCAAACCGATGATGATTTGCGGTACGAGTCCGATACGGTTGACTGCGTTTAGCAGTGGATTACCACTTGCCATGATACATCCTCTTACTTTATGTGTTAAGAAACGTTGCATTTTAAAAGAAAATATCAATTATTGCGCAGGTTTACATATCAAATCGATTGTTGTGGCGGAAAATGCCCTGTTTTTGGACTTGTCGGACAGTTTGTGCCTGATTTTTTGTATTGAATGGGTAAATGTGTTTTTTGGTATCCACCTTTTCAGACGACCCCTCCGTCTCGGGCGGGTTTTAAACCCGATTGAAAATATAGTGGATTAACTTTAAACCAGTACGGCGTTGCCTCGCCTTGCCGTACTATCTGTACTGTCTGCGGCTTCGTCGCCTTGTCCTGATTTAAATTTAATCCACTATAATGGTAGAATTTAGAACCCTTCTGCCGTTGAAACATTTTTTGCCATGACCAGACTGACTTCGCCCATCCTGATTGCCTCACTCGCCCTTGCCTACGGACACGCAACCGCAGCCGATCTGCCGCGTGCCGAAGACTACGAACCGATTCCCGGCTTCAAGCAGGGCGGGCAATCCGAGCAGGCTGCCAAAGCAGGCAAACTGACGCCCAAGTTTCCCGTCAAAATCGAAACCAAAAACAGCGAAGTCAAATCCATGCTCGAAGAATACCTGCCGCTGATTACCCAGCAGCAGGACGAAGAGTTGGACAAAGAGCAGGTCGGCTTCCTCGCCGAAGAAACGCCCGACAACGTCAAAACCATGCTCAAAACCAAAGGCTATTTCAACGGCAGCGTCAACGTCCAAGACAACGGTTCGAGCTACACCGTCGCCGTCAATCCCGGCCCGCGCACCAAAATCGACAACGTCAGCGTCGCCATCCTCGGCGACATCCTGTCAGACAACAACCTTGCCGAGTATTACCAAAAAGCCATGGCGAACTGGCAACAGCCCGTCGGCGAAAACTTCGATCAAGAAGGCTGGAGCAGCAGCAAAACCTCCGTTCTCAGCGCAGTAACCCGCAAAAAATACCCGCTTGCCAAACTCAGCAACAGCCAAGCCACTGTCAATCCCAACAACAACACCGCAGACCTCAACGTTACCGTCGAAAGCAACCGCCCCATTTATTTCGGCGACTTTGAAATCACCGGCACCCGCCGTTATCCCGAAAACGTCGTTGCCGGCCTGGCACGCTTCAAACCCGGCGCACCCTACGACCTCGACCTCTTGCTCGACTTCCAACAAGCGCTCGAACAAAACGGACATTACTCCGGCGCATCCGTCCAAGCCGACTTCGACCGCCTCCAAGGCGATCGTGTGCCCGTCAAAGTCAACGTTACCGAAGTCAAACGCCACAAACTCGAAACCGGTATCCGCTACGATTCCGAATACGGCCTCGGCGGACGCATCGGCTATGA
The DNA here is from genome assembly GCF_940793045.1 of Neisseria sp. Marseille-Q2251. Classification (NCBI taxonomy): domain Bacteria; kingdom Pseudomonadati; phylum Pseudomonadota; class Betaproteobacteria; order Neisseriales; family Neisseriaceae; genus Neisseria; species Neisseria sp. Marseille-Q2251. The sequence goes on along the minus strand of NZ_CALNWV010000027.1, from coordinate 10,844 downwards.
CTACTACAACCTCTTCAACAAAGGCTACATCGGCTCCGTCGTTTGGGACATGGACAAATACGAAACCACCCTCGCCGCCGGTATCAGCCAGCCGCGCAACAGCGAAGGCAAATACTGGACGACCAACACATCCTACAATCGCTCGACCACCCAAAACCTTGAAAAACGCGCCCTGACCAGCGGTATTTGGCGCGTGCGCGACCGCAACGGCATCGAATCGCGCCTCGGTATCGAATTCATCACTGAAGACCGCAAAGTGCCCGATACCAATTACGACCTCGGCCGCAGCCACGCCACCATGCTGACCGCCTCGTGGAAACGCCAAAACATCGAAACCGAGCTGCGTCCCGAAAACGGCTACTACCTCGACGGCAAAATCGGCGCAACGCTGGGCAACTTCCTGTCCTCCACCACCATGGCGCGTGCCACCGCCCGCGCAGGCTATTTCTACACACCCGAAAACAAAAAACTCGGCACCTTCATCGTCCGCGGGCAGGCAGGCTACGTTTATGCCCGCGAAGGCGAAGACGTACCTTCCAGCCTCATGTTCCGCACCGGCGGCGCCTCTTCCGTACGCGGTTACGAGCTCGACAGCATCGGTCTGGCAGGTCCGAACAATTCCGTCCTCCCCGATAGGGCATTACTGGTCGGCAGCCTCGAATACCAATTCCCGATTACCAAAAGCGTATCCGGCGCCGTCTTCCACGATGTCGGCGATGCCGCAGGCAACTTCAAACGCATGAGCATGAAACACGGCACTGGCCTCGGCGTGCGCTGGTTCAGCCCCGTCGCCCCGTTCTCCTTCGACGTCGCCTACGGACACCAAGACAAAAAACTCCGTTGGCACATCAGCTTGGGCACAAGGTTTTAAGGTCGTCTGAAAACAAAAAACAGGGGTGCGTGATGGCATCCCTGCTTTTTTATGTGGTATGTGAAAACCGCATACATCGGATTTTCAAAAGCCAACGGATTCGCAGCCGACAAAAAACGGTCAGACCAAATGTTTTGCCAAAAGATTGAGGGCAAACTCGACGGCCTGTGTTCTGACGGCTTCGCGGTCGCCGCTGAAGACTTGCATCTGTTCCAATGATTCGGTTGGTGTGGACAAACCGAACCAAACCGTGCCGACAGGTTTCGCCGCGCTGCCGCCGCCCGGGCCTGCGATGCCGGAAATACTGAGGGCGTAGTCGGCTTGGGCGACGGCTTTCGCACCGCGCGCCATTTCGTAAACGGTTTCGCGGCTGACCGCGCCGTGTTGCAGCAGCGTGTCGGGCATGACGCCGAGGCGTTCTTCTTTGGCTTGGTTGCTGTAAGTGACGAAACTTTGATGAAACCATTGCGAGCTGCCTGCAATGCTGGTGAACGCGCCCGCCAACAGGCCGCCGGTGCAGGATTCGGCGCAGGTGACGGTTTGGCGGTGTCGGGTGAGGTGTTCGGCGATGGTTTGCAGGGCGGTCATGGGATGTCCTTTCGCTGGGCGGGTTTCCCCGAAATATTGGGTTGGGTGGAGACCCTATTATAGAAGGATTGCAGAGAGTGGGCGAAAGGTCGTCTGAAAACCGGAATAAACCGGAATCCCAATTTTTCAGACGACCTTTTGTGCTTTGCCCTATCCGTTAAACCGTCGGTCGCCCGCAGCGTGGGTTCTACCCACGGATGAACAGGGAGGATTGGATAGGGATGTTCGGTGGGAGATCGCAGGCAAAGCCCACGCTGCGGATTGGTTTATCCTGAGCCTTGCCCATTTGACCAAAAGGTCGTCTGAAACCTAAATTGGTTTTCAGACGACCTTTTTCTGTTTGACGGGCAATTATGCGCCGAACACTTTCAAACGGTTTTCCACCGGTTCGAAGGTTTTTTCACCGGCAGGCGCTTCGATGCCGCCGATAACCATTTGCGCGCGCAGAAGCCAGCTTTCGGGCAGGTTCCACTCTTTGGCGATGGCGGCGTCGGGCAGCGGGTTGTAGTGTTGCAGGTTCGCGCCCACGCCGGCGGCGGCAAGCGTTGTCCAGATAGCGTATTGCGTCATCGCGTTCGCATGGTCCGCCCAAACGGGGAAATTGGCGGCATAAGAAGGGAACTGCTCTTGCAGGCCTTTGACGACGTTTTGGTCTTCGAAGAACAAAATGGTCGCCGCGCCTGCTTTGAACAGGTTTAATTTTTGCGCGGTCGGCTCGAATTGTTCGGCAGGCACGATGGCGCGCAATGCGTCTTCAACGAATTGCCACACTTTGCCGTGTTCTTCGCCGAAGAGGACGACGACGCGGGTGGATTGCGAGTTGAAGGAAGAAGGCGTGTGTAAGACGGCGTGTTTGACGATTTCGCTGATTTCTTTGTTGCTGACAGGCAGGTTTTTATTCAGTGTGTAAATGGAACGGCGGGTTTCTGCCGCTTGTTGCAAGGTTTGATAAGTCATTTTGTTTTTCCTTTGATTGATGTTTAATCGGTTGGCGGGTTTAGAAATCTATTCGTAAAACCCGCTTTGCTTGTTTTCAGACGACCTTTGGGTACATCAGGCTTTGTCTTTGCCAATCAGGTTGTCCAATGCCAATGAGCCGCCGCCGGCTGCAGCGAGATAGAGGAACACGAAGCAGAACAAGACTGCCGATTCGCCGCCGTTGGCAAGCGGGAACAGCGCCGAACCTTTGGCAGCGTGTGCCATAAAGTAGGCAGCCGCCATCTGACCGGACAGGACGAAGGCGGTAGGACGGGTAAACATTCCGAGAATCAGCATGATGCCGCCGACGATTTCCAAAATACCCGCCACCAGCATCAAGCCTTCGGGCGAGCCGCTGCCCATGGCGGTCGGGAAGCCGAAGAATTTTGCCGTACCGTGCAAGAGGAAGAGGTAGGCGGTTACGATACGCAAAATGGACAATAAAATAGGTTGGATACGGGCGCAGGTTGCAGACATGGCATACTCCTAATCAAAATGTAAGAACGAAATGAAAACTAATCTTATCTGGGCAGTATAGATAATTACTGCCAGTAGATATATACTGCTTTTATTGATACAACGTTTCCCCAAAAGAAAAGATGGATACCCTGTTCAGCCTCAAAGTTTTCCGCCAAGTCGTCCAAAGCGGCAGCTTCACCCGCGCCGCCGAGCAGCTTGATATTTCCACCGCGATGGCGAGCAAACACGTCAGCCATCTGGAAAATTCGATTAAAGCCAAACTGCTGCACCGCAACAGCCGCAACCTCCACCTGACCGAAGCGGGCGAAGAATACTACCGCCAATGCAGCTACGCGCTCGATACGCTCGATACCGCCGCGCAAAAGGCGGCAGGCGGGGCAGACACGCCGCAGGGCATGTTGCGCGTAACCATGCCGCTTTGGTTTGCGGGCAATTTAATCAGCAACTGGCTGGCGGAATACCGCGAACGCTATCCCGAAGTCACGCTCGATTTGGTACTCGACAACCGCCACGTCGATTTGATTGCCGAAGGCTTCGACCTCGCCTTGCGCGTGGCAAAAACCCTGTCGCCCTCGCTTATCGTCAAGCCGCTTGCGCAAATCCAATTCGTCCTGCTCGCCTCGCCCGACTATCTGGCGAAACACGGCACGCCGCAAACGCCCGAAGAAGTCATGCGCCATCCCGCCATCCTGCCGTCCTACACCGACCAACGCAATTTGGAAATCACCCATCGGGAAACGGGCGAAAAAAGCATTCTGACACTCAATCCGGTGATTTTAAGCGACAATACGCTGATGATCCGCGAATTGATCAGGGCGGGCGCGGGCATCGCCTATCAGCCGCTGTGGTCGGTCAGGCAGGATTTGGCGGAAGGCAGGTTGGTCCGCCTGCTGCCGGACTATCGGGTACGAACCGATCAATTAAACGCAGTTTATGTGGACAGGGCGTTCTTAAGCGCGAAGGTGCGCAGTTTTATTGATTTTCTGAACGAGAAGATTTCGGCGGATGGGGAATGAGGTCATCGTCTAAAACTAAAGAGGTCGTCTGAAAACGGGAAACGGTTTCAGACGACCTTTTGTTTGTGTGGCGGTTTATTTAACCTGCTGCATGTATTTTTTCAGACGACCCTTGCTCTGCATGGCGCGGTTTTCCAGTTCGTCCACGACGGCTTGCGCTTTGGCTTTGTTCACCGGTTTGCCGACCTGAATCACGCCGCTCATGTTCATCATGCGGTGTGGCGGGCAGGTATAGACGTATACGCCTTCTTTGTCGAGTTTGAGGGTGAAGTCTTTGCCGTCTTCGGACAGGAAGTCGGCAACGCCGTCGGGCAGGGCTTTGCTTTGCACCCAGTGGCCTTTGTTGGCGGCTTTGAAGGTTACGGTGTCGCCGACTTTGGCGTTGACGTAGCCGGGTTCGAACACCATGCTGCCGTCTTTGCCGTTGTCGAGCATTTTGATTTCGTGGTTGGCGGCGTATGCGCTAAGGGAAGCGGTCAGCATGAGGAGGAAGAGGGATTCTTTCATGGGGGAGTCCTTTCTAAGGATAAAAAATATGGGACGGGCTGATGAGTCGAAGAGGTAAGCCTTGGGCTTACCGCCCTCTCCCTAACCCTCTCCAGCGGGAGAGGGGATAAGTTGAAGGGAGAACGCAGGCCGGATGCTCAAATCCGACATTTCAGGAGCGGATTGTTGATTTTTAACCGTCGTCATTCCCGCGCAGGCGGGGAATCCATTGGAATGACGGCGGCGGTTAAGTTACGCACTCTGCCGCATCGGGCGGATAACGGGCAGGCCTTTGCTGTCGTATAAGAGTTCGATGTCCACTTTGTACAGCCTGCCTATCATCTCTGCCTGCAACACGTCCTGCGGCGCGCCCTGCGCCTGTACTTTGCCTTCGCCGAGCAGAATCACGCCGTCTGAAAACTGCGCGGCGAGGCTCAAATCGTGCAAGACCATTAGCGTAACCAGATTGTGTTCGTGCGTGTATTGCACCACGCGTTCTAAAAGATTGAGTTGATGGTGCATATCCAGCGCGCTGACCGGTTCGTCCAGCATCAGGATTTCGGGGCGGCGCAGCATGACTTGGGCAAACATGACGAGCTGCCGCTGTCCGCCGGAAAGCCGCATGACGTCGCGGTGCGCCAGATGGCCGATGCCCAGCTCCGCCATGATACTTGCGGCTTCGTGCAGCAGTTCGTCGCCGACGTGCATGTGCAGCGCGTCCATGCGGCCGAGCAGCACGACTTCCAACGCGGTCAGCGAGGCTTCGGCGGCGGTATCCTGCGGCATATAGCCTATGCGTTTGCGCCAGCTTTGCAGGTGGATTTTGCTCAATACTTCGTTGCCGTAGCGGATGGTGCCTTTGTGCGCCACTTCGCCGAAAATCGTTTTCATCAGCGAAGATTTGCCCGTGCCGTTCGGGCCGAGCACGGAATAGACTTTGCCTTGTTCCAGCGTCAAATCGATACTGTCGGCGACCACATAATCGCCGCGCCGGATATGGACGTTTTCAAGTTTCAACATTTCAGACGACCTACCGTTTCGTTAACACAATCCAGAAGAAGAACGGCACGCCGACAAACGACGTAACAATGCCCACCGGAAACAGCGCGCCGGGGATAATCACCTTGGACAACACGCTGGCGACCGACAAAAACGCCGCACCCGCCAGCATCGCGCCGGGCAGGAAAAAACGTTGGTCTTCACCCAAAAGAATCCGTGCCACATGCGGCGCAACCAGTCCGATAAAGCCGATCACGCCGACGAAACTGATTGCCGTTGCCGTCATCACCGCCACCAGCACCAGCGTTTTCAGGCGCAAAAGTTGCAGATTGATGCCCAGCCCGACGGCGCGTTCTTCGCCCAAACGCAGCGCGGTCAGCTTCCACACGTCGCGCGAAAGCAGAATCACGCATACCGCCGTAACCGCCGCCGTAACGATGACTGTTTCCCAAGTTGCCTTGTTCAAACTGCCGAACAGCCAAAACAGAATCTGCTGCGAAATCTCAGGCGCGGCGATAAATTGAATCAGCGACAAAATCGACTGAAACAGAAACAACAGCGCAATCCCCACCAACACCAACATCGCCGAATTGAAGCGGCGCGCCGAAGCAAACAGAAACAAGATGCCCGAAGCCAGCATGGTCATCACAAACGCACCGATGGGAACGGCGACCGTTTCAGGCAGCCCGAAACCGCCGAACGCAATCACCGCCGACGCGCCCAAACCCGCCGCCGCCGCCAAACCCAGCGTATAAGGGCTGGCCATCGGATTGTTCAAGAGCGTTTGAATCTCCGCCCCGCCGACACCCAAAGCCGCACCGACCACCAACGCCATCACCGCAATCGGCAGGCGCAAATCCATCACAATCAGGCGGTTCATTTCATCGACTTCGGGTTTGCCCAGCAAAACATTGACCACTTCGCCGACAGGCAGCATGTCCGTCATCGCCGGGCCGGTGGCGATGTCGAATAAAAAACTGACCGCCGCGATGATTAAAAACATCAAAACAATCAACCAACGCTTGCCTTCCAACTTGCGCTGGTTTTTCACAATCTCGGCGACAACCGAATCATTCATTTTTCAAACCTTTGAAATTAAGGAACAAGGCCAGACATCCATGCCCGACCATCTCTTTTGTCTGTATCCGTTTTGAAGGGTGTTTTTTTGAAAATCGGGATAACGGCGTTCCAAACGGCATTGCCCTCTCCCTAACCCTCTCCCGCGGGGAGAGGGAACAAATTGTAGGGAATCAAAACAATGGTCGGACTTCAGTTATCTGATCCCCTCTCCCCGTGGGAGAGGGGGCAAATTGTAGGGAATCACAACAATAGTCGGACTTCAGTTATCTGTTCCCTCTCCCCGCGGGAGAGGGTTAGGGAGAGGGCCAAAACAGTCAAACCCACCTGACACTCCCCGCCCGGCACGACGGAAATTCGTAGCGTGGGCTTTGCCCACGAAAACAGGGAAAACCTCATACCGTTCGCCATCATTTCCGCAAACGTCATCCGTGGGCAAAGCCCACGCTACTGCTTCTGTACAAAATCCACGCTGCTTTCAGACGACCTTTCGCATAAAAGGGTCGTCTGAAACCTGCAAACCAGCCTTATTGCCCTTTTGGATACAGGTAAAACTTACCACTCGGCACGACAGGAATTCGTAGCGTGGGCTTCGCCCACGAAAACAGGGAAACCCCATACCGTTCGCCATCATTTCTGTAAACGCTATCCGTGGGCAAAGCCCACGCTACGGTTCTGTACAAAACCCACGCTGCTTTCAGACGACCTTCCGCATAAAAAGGTCGTCTGAAACCTGCAAACCAGCCTTACTGACCTTTCGGATACAGATAGAACGTACCGTTCGGCACGACCGGCAGGTTTTGGCGGTAGAAGTCGATATAAGTCTTTTCGGGATTGAAGTCTTTGAACAACTGCGGATAAATCGCTTTGGCCATAAATTGAATCGATGCGCTGTCGGACAGCGTGCGCGAGTTGGCGTGGTAGGCGGCATAGAGGCGGTTGTTTTTAATCGCAGGCAGGTTGGCCCAGCCGGCGCGTTTGGCAAAGCCTGCCAAGCGTTTTTCCGCTTCCGCTTTCGGAATGCTCCAGCCCATGACCATGGCGGCAGGGTTTTTCTTCAATTCGGTTTCGCGGCCGGTAATCACGATCACGTCGGGTTTGGCGGCGAGGACTTTTTCAGGATTGATCGGGCCGTAGAATTCGACCGAAGAAGCGGCGATATTGTTGCCGCCGACCAGTGTCACCATCGGACCCCACATGCTTTTGCCGAAGGTAAAACTGTGTTCGGCAGGGCCTTTGTTGCCGAATTCGACATACACTTTAGGCTTGGGCAGGTTGGCTTTTTTCACGCGCGCCTGGATGGTGTCGGCGATGCGTTTGTAGTCTGCCGCCAATTTGTCCGCCTTTTGCTGCTGGCCGGTCAGCGTGCCGATGAGTTTGGTCGATTGGATATGTTTGGCGACCGTTTGCGCGTTGTAATCCAACACCACAATCGGAATGCCCGCTTTGTTGATGCGGGCAAGGTCTGAACCCAGAGCTTTGTACTGCCAGTCTGCCAGAATCAGCAAATCGGGTTTCAATGCCAATAATTTTTCAACGGAGAACGTGCCGACTTCCAACTCGCCCACATCGGCAAGCTGGTTCAACTTGGGCACGGCTTTGCTGAACGCCGCCCAGCTCGGCGGCGCCCAGTCGGACCAAACCGCTTTGGAGAAACCGACCACATTATTCAGCGCGTCCTTGCCGCCGATGGCCATGTAGTCTTGATAATAAAAGCCCAAAACCACGCGTTTGGCGGGCAGGTCGACGGTTACTTTGCGGCCGTTGACATCGGTAATTTGAACCGGTTTGGCATGAGCGGCGGCAGTGCCGAATGCCAATGCGGCGGCGAGGGCAAGGGAAGAGAAGCGCGAAAGTTTCATTAGAGTAAAATCCTTGTAATAAATAATGTTATATATAATTTACATATGAATAAGAATCTTTATTATTTATATGCGAGACTAATGGATTTAAAATAAACGGAAAAGTTCCGTTATTCAGGGAAGTTTTTATTGCAAGCGTGATGGTGTTTATTGTTTAGACAACGCCTGCCGTTTGCCCGATAAAAGGTCGTCTGAAACATCAAGCAAAGACATAACCTCTTGTCAATATTCTGTCATTTCATTTTTTGAAAGTCCGCCATGCTGACGATTACCACCTGCCTCGCCTATCCCGAACCGCCGTCCAACCTGCTGCCGTTGGCGGACGCGCTGACACGGGACGGCATACCCACCGCCTTCGCGCCTTGGCAAAACCGCCCGAAATCCGCCTTCATCCTGCCTTTGTGTGCATGGGATTATGCGGCGGAGCCTGAAGCGTTTGGGCAGTGGCTGACCGAAGCGGAAGCGTGCGGGCAAAGGTTTATCAACCCCGTCGGGCTGATGCGTTGGAACATGGACAAACGTTATTTGTGCGATTTAGCAGAATGGGGGGCGGACGTGATTCCGAGCGTACAGACGTCGTCTGAAAAAGAAAAATTGGAAGAAGTTTTAGAGAGTCGGGGCTGGCGGGAAGCGGTCGTCAAACCCGTAATCGGGCAGAGCGGGCGCGGTGTGGCGAAAATCAGAGCGGGAGAAGTGTCGTTGAAGGCGGAGGATTATCCGCAAGGCGTCATCGTCCAGCCTTATATCCGCGAAATCGAAACGGCGGGCGAAACCTCGCTGGTGTTTTTTGACGGGCGTTTCAGCCATGCCGTACTGCGTATGCCGCCCCAAGGCGAATGGCGCGCCAATTCCGCCTACGGCGTCGCCGTCAGCCCTGCCGCGCCGCCGAAAAAAGCAATCGAAACCGCACGGCAAATATTGTCTATGCTGCCTGAAATACCGGCATACGCCCGCATAGACGGGACGCTGATCGGCGACAGGTTGCTGCTCAACGAATTGGAACTCGTCGAACCCGCCCTTTACCTGCATACCGCGGAAAACGCGGTTGCCGATATGGTGCAGGCGGTAAAGCGCGTTATCGCGGGTTGACGACAAATAAAGGACTCATGCCAAAAAGGTCGTCTGAAAACAAAGGTAGCGGGTTTGAACCGTGCTATGCTTGTTTTCAGACGACCTCTTTAGGAAAACCGACTGCGTTCGGCAGTCAACCTTTGATCGGCATTACAATTTAGGCTCCACCATCCAGACTGCGGCGAGTGTGACGATGGATGCCAAACTGATGATCATGATTAAATTTAAAAACAAAATTGACATATAGCCTCCGAAATGTTTGCTGTTGTGTTTATTATTGATACTGCCGTTCGGTATCATGGCGTACCGTAAGGCAGTTAGCGGCTTTACGCGGATACCCTTTTATAGTGGATTAACTTTAAACCGGTACGGCGTTGCCTCGCCTTAGCTCAAAGCGAACGATTCTCTAAGGTGCTGAAGCACCAAGTGAATCGGTTCCGTACTATCTGTACTGTCTGCGGCTTCGTCGCCTTGTCCTGATTTAAAGTTAATCCACTATATTGAACCGCTTTGCCGGGCGCTTAGAATAGCATTGTCAGAATAGTTACTTTGTGTATTTACCTAATTTATCAGTAAGAAAAAGGCAATAATTATCAACAATTAATAAAAAGCACTATCACTTTCGAATGTTTTTAATCAAACATGGCTCATTAACAGGAAAACTTTTCCAAATCTCTATTTTTATTTGATTTATGCACAATTTTCATATCCGTTTCCGCCGCACGGCGCTCATAGCCGGTGTGGTATTTTTGCCTTTGGCGGTGTTGATTGCCTTCCATTTACACACGCATGGCGGTTTTGAATTTGAAAAACCTTTAATGATGTGGGTTCACCATAACATCGGCGAAGGCTTTTTCCCTATTGCCACTGTTTTGCATTATTTGGGCAAAACCGCCATTGCCGTGCCTTTAATCGGCATCGCGGCTTGGTGGCTATATCGGGTCGGCAACCGTCGCGGCGCATTGTTTTGCGTTTCCGCTGCCTTGATACCGACGCTGAATATGTTGTTGATTAAAAATTGGTTTGAGCGTCCGCGACCGCTGTTTTGGCCGCGCATGATTGAAGAGACCAATTTTTCGTTTCCCAGCGGACACAGTACATTTTCCGCCGCCATTGCCGTCATGATGATTATGTTGTGCCGTGAGACGCCCTATCGGCGTGTCGCGTGGCTGATCGGCATTGCCTTTGCCCTGAGTACCGGTTTTTCGCGCGTTTATTTGGGTGTGCATTACCCGACCGACGTTTGGGCGGGCTGGACAAACGGCACGCTGACCGCGTTGTTGGTTTATTATAGTCAATTAAAAATAAAATAGTACAATACTCAACTTTTAAGGTCTAACCATGGCATACTCTGCGGACTTAAGAAACAAAGCTTTAAACTATTACGAACAATGCAAAAACATCAGCCAAACCGCA